>JANQOD010000025.1 GCA_028289745.1 Allomuricauda sp.
GAAGGCCGATTCTTCTGCTAAAAAAAGGCCGGATGGAGCGTTGTAGACCTCCCGCCCAAATACCTGAGTTCTCCAAAAAGAATTGACGTCTCTCTGGAAAAAAGATGTTGAAACGTTCAAGATTGTTCACTGCAAGGTCAACATCGGCCTGTGCAAAATCGGTATTCAACGTTAAATCTAAAACAGTTTTTGGATTTAGGGCCCATTTAACATCTACACCTACCTTGGGGTCGTTCAATTTATCGACCAATTGATTCCCTTCTTTGTTTTCGTCGTATTGGTAGAGTGCGTAGGGTTCGATCCTTATATTGGTCGAGGGGGGCGGAGCTTCGATACCCGTCAATTTTGCCGCATAGGTCATTCGGTACGGGGTGAACGATTGGGGTATGGCCGGAAATGTGGAAACCTCGATGTCCCTTCTGGCATAGCGTACCAAAGTAAACCCGAGTTCAATGGTGTTTCCTGATTCGGGAAGGTTGTACCGTAAGCTTTTAAAGGGAATGGCCATTTCTATCGTATAGCCTTCCTCTGTTCGTTGGGTTCTGACACGCCACAACGTATTCCACCCCGTATCAAAATTGTTGCCATTGAAATTTTGAAAGTCACGTTGGTTACCGTAGGGAGTGGTCTGGAAACCTTGTGCGTATTGCTTTAGGTTTTGGGGATCAAGGGCGATACCGAAAATATCGTTTTCGCCCCAACTGAAATCTCTTCGTAAATCTTGGATACGAATACCCTTTATACCTACAGAGTCTATGCAGAACGCCCCGATATACAAATTTTTATCGTCATATAGAAAACGAACCTCTGTCTTATATTTCACCTTTCCACCCTGTCTGGGTTCCGTTCTAAAAAAGTCATCTGTTATTGGGGATTTTCTCCAATCTTCTTCATCGAGCCTTCCATCCAACTTTATTTGGTTCAAGGCCTTTTCGACACCGATCTCTTTAGCCTTGTCGGGTGGTGGAAAGTTGTCAGTTCCCGTTTCTTTTTGTGCGCCGATACCGAAACATATGAAAAAAAACACTGGGAACATGGAGTGGTATCGATACTTCATGAATGCCGTTTTTTGATTTTACTTTTCGCCAATCCGTTTACCCGCAATTCCTGAAAAAGAATCCAATTGTGTAATTCGAAAAGAAAGTCGATCCGTATCAGAAGCTGGGTCAAAAAAAATCTCCCACGCTGATATGTAACACAGGGTGGGAGATTTGGCATATAGAAATGATTTTACTGGATATTCAATACAAATGACAGGTTGAAATCAGTTTCACCGTCTTCGGCACCGGTAGTCGACGTTTTAATGTCTGGTTGATGCTTTAGCCTTACTGTGAAATTTCCACCAGCAAGTGCATCTGAACCGGTTGTCCATGTAGTGGACAAGCCAAGTGGGTTTCCATTGTCATCTTCATCACCATAGTTTATGGGATCGGAGGCCGTGTCTATATTTCCATCTCCGGAAGGATCGGCGAAAGCGTCCTCAGTGAAGCTAAAGAAAAATTGGTGTTCATCATCCTCATCTTCTATTTCTTCCCCAATATCTTCTATATCATCCTCATCTAGGGCGTTTAAAATATCAAAGGTCAATGTATACTCGGTGTCAAGAGATAGTGTAATGGCGTCTAAAACTACCAACGATTGCGCACCAAGACCATCAGGGTCTTCAGCCGAGGCCCTTACCACATCACTCGCATCGGAAGTGTTGGTGAAAATTAGGGTTACATCGGTAATTACTTCTAATTCATCTTCTTCTTCTGGAGCTTCGTCATCATCACTACAACTAACTACAGCGATAGCCATAAACAAAAGGGCTATCCAACGGAAATTTCTAAATTGTTCAATCATTTTCATTGTTCTTTTTTTAACTGGTTTAAATGTTTCAATCATTTTTAATTATTATAAAGTTACTGCTGAATTTTTACAACTCACGGGGCTCTATTGGCCCTTGTCCTTTTTTTAGGAACATTTCGATTATTCATTATTATTTCTGGATTTAAAGTTATAATTCAATGTAAAAATTAGGTTTCTGCCGAGGTCATCGGCAAAATAGCGCATTTCGTTCAGGTAGTCCCGATAACCGGTATTCAAAAGGTTTTGGGCCGTAATATTGCCATGAAGGTTTTTCCAACTAAAACTCCACGATAAATCAAGTAGAAAGTACCCATCTGGGGCATCCGCAAAGTCAAAGATCTCAGAGTCGGTGGTAAGTGTTACCGATCCATCTACCAAACTTTCCGGAGTGACCGTTCTAGGTGCCTGAAATTGCCGAAACGTATAGCTGGGGCGTATGCTCCATCTTGAGGAATCAAACCACCATACTTTTCCTTGGTTCAATTGCAGTTCAAAGTTAGTGGAAATAGGGGGCTGATTGATCAACGGATCATTATCGCCAATATTCCCTGACCACAAAAAGCTCAAACCAAAAGTACCTGATAGTGAATTGGTCCATTCTTTTTCCCAATTGTAGTCGGCCCCAAAGAATAGGGCATCGACTTGATCAAAGATAAAAGCGGGCATGGGACCCCTTATGGTTCCGAAAACCCCAATTGGGCGGTCATATATATAATTCTCAATATAATGGCTGTAAACCGTTAGGTGGTGCGTGTTACCATTTTTTCGGGTCATAAACTCATTGATGAACTTGTAACCACGCTCTGGGTCTACGTCGCTCTCATCTAATGGTATTACTTCAGATGTGCTCAGTTGACCATCATTATCTTGAAATCGCAATAGACCAAAAGTCGTTTTAAAACCATGCTGTCCGAAACTGAACAGTTCTTCCATGTTGGGGGTACGCCAAGCCGTACCCAAATTGGTTCTAAAAGTACTGTTTTCAGATAGTTGACGCACATAACCCAATGTACCCGTAAAATTGGTGAAACTATAGTTGTCCCTAAAAATATCTTGATTGGTTTCCCGCCCCCGAACATCATTGGTCTCAAAGTCGAAGCGGATTCCTGCTTCCATAGTGTTTTTTCCAAAATCTAAACTTTCAACAACAAAAGCACTGAACCGGTCAGTATTGTAATTGGGAATAAAAGGGGTGGTCTGGGTGCCAGGGTTATTGTCGTTATTTTGACTAAAGTATTGAAGGCCAAGCAAGCCGTCCAACCCATGCCATTTGGGATGTTTCCACTCCAATTGATAATCGTAGGTCAGTAAGTCAAGATCAATGATGGGTATATCGGCATTTCTCCGCACATCAAATTCATCCCTTTTGTTCAATTGTATACCCCCAATAAAAGTAAGTCTTGCGTTTTCGGCATACCACCAATTGACTTCTGCCTTGGCCAAATGATGTTGTGTTGTCTGGTTAGGTTGGTTGATATCGTAGGAAAAAGGATTTATAAATACGGGTTCATCTGAGTTAATGGCTCGAATAAATGAATCGGGGCTATTGGCGATCGAAGACCGTAGTAGCGCCAGGTTTTGGTCGATGAAGCTATAATTGATTTTAAAATCCCATTGATTAAGATGGCGAAGTACACCAAAGCTAAGCGCTTTTTCTTCTTTTCCAGAATTGGTCAAATAATAATCGGGGGCTTTGCGATCACCACTTCTAGCATAACTTCCATTGGCAAAATAGCTCCAATTTTCTGTTCCCTGCCCAACTTCCAAATTGGCATTATACCCTCGACCGTTGGTTTGATAACCCGTTCCGAGCGCTGCGTAAAAAGGATTGTTCAACAGTAGGGGACTGGGCTCTACAATGATGGCACCACCCAAGGCTTCGGGGCCATATCGTACGCCCGCGGCACCTTTAACTACGGTGATGTTGTTTGCGGAGGCAACATCGATTTCCGGTGCATGATCCGTTCCCCAATTTTGAAAGCCGTGCTTTAATCCATTGTTCAAAATGAGGATTCTATTGCCATATAAGCCGTGGATAATTGGCAATTGCACATTGGCGCCAGTAGATGAAAATGTCACCCCTTCCAGCCCTGAAAGGGCAGAGGCCAATGACTGCGTTGGATTGCTGGCAATTTCTGCTTTTCCGATGGTCACCTGAGAAATTGTTTCTGTGCCTTTTTCTTTGGTTCGCTGCGCTTCAATGGTCACTTCTTTCAAGCTGGTGACCTCTTGGGTCAAATAAAAGTGAATCTCTGAATCGTGTTCATGGTCTCTCGTCGAATCGGCATAACCTATACATGAAATAATGAGCGTATTTTTTTTTGAGCATAGACCATCGATTTTAAAATTGCCATTTTCATCGGTGGTGGTTTGTTTTTCTGTGCCGCTAACTTTGACAACGGCATCGGGTATGGGTTCTTCAGTATCGGCATTCAGTACGTTTCCACTTACCGAGTAGTTGCAGGGTTGGTTTTGTGCAAATCCGAAAAAATGATAGCAAACAAGCATCATAAAAATTATAGCTCTCATAAAATGAATACAATATGCCCAATGGCAATATTTGAATGGGGTGTGGTTTAGGGTTTGGCAGTGTGGATTTAGAGCAAGGAGGGAGGTGGTCTTGAGCATAGACCAAATTCATATGGAAGGTCGGTAATTGCTTCAAAATGCTTGTTGATAAACGTGGTTTGAATAGTTGGGGCCACATTTGGTATAAAATCAATCTGGGGAGAAAAATTCAGCTCGGTAACCTGATTTTGTAGAGCTATGTCACAAAGATGGCATTCTTCATGGTCTTCATGATGTTCATTTTCTTCGCAATGCTCATAAATATGGAAGGCCGATACTTTGAAGAGCATCAAGAGAACCAAGCCCAGAGCAAAGAATATTTTTCCAAAACTATTCATAAGCCAAGCAAAGCTAAGTTCTTACGGGTCACAACCACTGTTAACAGAATCATAATTTATTTTATCAAAAAACCAAGCCCCATACGTTTCAACATCTTCTTTTCAAAATTCCAGAAGAATCTAAACTGGCCAAAGAGCCATCCAAAAATAATGAGTAATATCTGATAAATGGGCAGAATTATGAATATTCGAACAGGCCAGTAAATCCATCCGTTTGTAGATTCCCGTTCCAATCCGATGTAATGGGTGAGAGGCTCGGCAAGTTTAGCCGAGACACTGCCCGTGATGGCAAAGACTATGAAAATGGCGATCATCTCCCATTTTTCTTCGACTATCCATTTGTTTTCAAGTTTTTTAAAGCACCACACAAAAAACCATACTAAGAAAAAATAGAAACCAATACTGATCAAGAGCGTAAATGGCCATTCGTACCAAGTATTGTTCAATGAAAACAGGTGCAACAACTTTCTTGAGATGGTATAGGCAGTCAAGAAGACCAGTAGTGCGCCCAAAATGGGAAAGATAAGCTGCCATGTCTGGGAGATTTCCCAGCGCCTCCTAATTTTTTTCATGGTTCAAAAGTAGAGATTAACCAGGGTTGATTTTATTTTAGGGTATAAAAAAGGCCGTCTGGGAATCCCAAACGGCTTTAATATTGGTATTTCAAATAACTTATTTACCAAAAAGACCTCCAAGCAAACCGCCAAGGCCGCTTTGTTTTTGCTTTCCCCCACTTAAGACCATTCCGGCCAAATCGTCTAAAACACTGCCATCACCATCTGAATCCAAAAACGTTTCTATCAATGATTGTTGCTTGTTCGCACTACTGCCTCCGCCCAAAAGTCCACCAAGCAATCCGTTGAGTGCCTGTGGGTTGTTAATGTTCTCTTGTCGGGTCTGTTTTCCGAGAAACCCTAAAAGAATTGGTGCGGCTATCTTCAAAATTTGGGCCACTGATCCCGAATCAATACCGGTTCTGCTGCTCAAGGCATTTTCGACCTGTGGTTGCTTAGCCCCCAAAATGTGCCCCAATATACCTGCACCATCATCAACGACCTCTTTATCAACACCTCCGCCGAAGAGACCGCCCAAGTTGTCCAAGATACTGCCATCATGTTTGTTGTTCAATGCATTGTATAACCCTTGGGCACCACTTTGGGTCGATGTATTGCGTTTCATTGCCCCCATGAGAACGGGTAGGGCCATGCTCAATACTTGTGCTGTTTTGTTTTCTGATTGGCCCGTTTGCCGTGCCGTGCCGCTGATAAGCTGTCTGCCCATCGGGCTGTTGATCAAGTCTAGTAATCCTGACATTTTCGTAGTGTTTAGAATGAGGCGACAATGTACAAAAAGTACACATGCCAAATGGCATATAATCTAAAAAAGAACTATTTCAAAAGCTCGATGATCTGGGAGGCCAGTTCAAGGCCAATTCGGTCTTGGGCTTCATTGGTGGCTGCCCCTATATGGGGGGTAAGCGAAACTTTCGGATGCATCAACAACTGAACTTCTGGCCGCGGTTCAGACTCGAACACATCGAGTCCGGCAAATGAGACCTTTCCTTTTCCCAATGCCTCTACCAAGGCAATTTCATCGACGACGCCGCCGCGCGCTGCATTGATTATGGCGGCCCCTTCTTTCATAATATTGAATTCTTTTTTGCCCAATACGTAGTCTTTTTGGGCGGGCACGTGTACCGTTACAAAATCAGCACTTTTCAACACGGCCTCCTTGGTCTCGCTCTTGAGGTCAAAGCTTATGGACCGTTCATCATAAAATGACAGTTTTATTGTGGCTTCCGGCACGTACATGTCATGGTACATGACCTTCATACCGACACCCAGGGCAATTTTGGCCGTTGCTTGGCCGATACGACCGAAACCAATGACCCCTAAGGTTTTTCCGCGAAGCTCAACGCCACCTCCATAGCTTTTTTTCAGTTCCTTGAACTTCGAATCGCCTTCCAAGGGCATGTTGCGATTGGAATCGTGCAGAAAGCGTACCCCGCCGAACAAATGTGCGAAAACCAACTCTGCCACCGATTCTGAAGAGGCGGCCGGGGTATTGATGACATGAATTCCTTTTGACTTGGCATAATCAACATCGATATTGTCCATGCCCACTCCGCCGCGGCCGACCAACTTGAGGTTTGGGCAGGCGTCTATCAAGTCTTTGCGCACTTTGGTCGCACTGCGCACCAATAGCGCTGCCACGCTGTTATCATTGATGTAGTTTTCAAGCTGTTCTTGCGCCACTTTGGTGGTCAATACTTCAAAACCATTATCTTCTAGGGCGCTTTTGCCCGCATTTGAAATGCCATCGTTGGCCAATATTTTCATCTGTATAAAATTTTGTGATAAATCGGTAATAAAGGCATTCCAAAAGTTGTTGCTGATGGAGCCACTTTGCTCTCGCCTGTCAGGCGGGCAAGTTCGTATAAACTTATTTTTATCATGTTCGATACCGTATGCACAACAAGGTCTTTGCCCATATCATGTTCTTCTTTATTGATCGATATGATCACGTATCACCCCTTTTTTTCAAGATCGCTCATAATATCGACCAAGGTACCCACACTTTCTAAAGTCATCGCATTGTACATAGAGGCGCGGTAGCCCCCTACGGAACGGTGCCCTTTGATACCGCTTATGCCCGCTTCTTTGCACAGCGTATCAAAGGTTTCTTTTAGTGTTTCATCGGTGATATTGAAAGTGGCGTTCATGTTTGAACGGTCTTCTTTGGCCGCAAAACCCGCAAAAACGGGATTCAAATCGATCTCTGAATAAATAAGGTTGGCCTTTTTTTCATTGATTTCTTCAATAGCCGCTATTCCACCCAAGTCTTTGAGCCATTGCATCGTGAGCATCGATACATACACTGCAAAAACAGCAGGTGTGTTGAACATGCTATCTTTGGCAATGTGAACGTTATAGTCGAGCATCGAGGGAACCTTTCGGCTTACTTTGCCCAGAATATCCTCTTTGACCACCACAAGGGTCGTGCCTGCCGGGCCCATGTTTTTCTGTGCCCCTGCGTAGATAAGGTCGAATTGTGAGAAATCAAGTTCACGCGAGAAGATGTCAGAACTCATATCGCAGACCAAGGGTGCTCCGGTTTTTGGAAATTCTCTTATCTGTGTGCCAAAAATGGTATTGTTTGAGGTAAGGTGTAGGTAATCTAAGCCTGATGGTATTTTATAGCCCTTTGGGATGTAACTGAAATTCTGGTCTTGTGATGAGGCCACCTCGACCACATCGCCGAGAAGCCTGGCCTCTTTGATGGCTTTTAGGCTCCAAGTACCCGTATTTACATAACCTGCTTTCTTTTCCAAAAGATTGTAGGCCGTCATTAAAAACTGGGTGCTTGCGCCCCCTTGCAAGAATAGGGCAGAATAGCCTTTTCCCTCTAACCCCAAGAGTTCCAAAGCCAATGAACGGGCTTTTTCCATTATGGCCACGAATTCTTTGCTTCGATGCGATATTTCGATCAGTGAAAGACCGATACCATCTAACTCTATGACTGCCTCGGCCGCCTTTTTCATGACTTCTTTGGGCAAAATACAGGGGCCTGCGCTAAAATTGTGTTTTTTCATCCTACAAAAATTAAGCGATAAAGGTCTGAATTTTTAATGGAAAGAAAAACGAATAATAAGGGTAAAAAAAGACAATGTCATTTAGCTTCTTGGTTACACGCCAAATATAACGGATAATCGGGTTTTCAGGTTCAAGATTGCCAGGTCTAAAAGTAGTCAGTAGTCGGTAGTCGGTAGTGGCCGATTTGTTCGGGGTTCGGTCTTGTATCTCTTTTTCGATTATCTCTTTTTCGATCAAAGTTCAAATGCCGTTTACCGCTTTCCGCTTATCGCTCACTGCCTACTGCTCACTGCATACTGCTTACCGCTTACCGCTTACCGCTTACTGCTTACCGCTTACCGCTTACTGCTTACCGCTTGCCGCTCACCGCTTACCGCTTACCGTCTATCGTCTACTGTCTACCGTCTACTGTCTATCGCCCGGGTTCTTAACCCCAAGTCCCAGTTTCAACAGAAAATCAACAGTATCGATTCCGTCGGCATAATCATTCGGTTTTGGTTTCTGGGTCTGGCCAAAATTGATTTCATTTTCAAGGTTCATTTGCGCTACCACGCACTGTAGATTATCTTTCTTTTCATTGAGTTTTTGCACAAGGGCCTCTACCGTGCCATATTCTTCATAAAAAAGTGCCGCAATAGGGGAATGAAGGCCTTGGTCTTCCTTTAAAATAATGAATCCGTTGTCTAAAATCTGAAACCCGCTCATTAGGTAAACGGCCTTGTTATAGTCATAGTTGTTGGCGTATTTATGATGGTCGATCATGGATTTGTACCCAAACACTGCATTGAAAAACTTGTCAAGATCATAGCCTTTGGGCACAAAAAGTTTTGAGACGTTTCGACAACCAAGTCCGAAATATCGAAAAATGTCCTCACCCAAGGCTTCTAGATCTTCTTTGGTTTCCTTGCCCGAGAGTACCGCAATTGAAGTTCTATTTTTTCTAATGATATGCGGATACCCCTTAAAGTAATACTCAAAATAACGCGCGGTATTGTTGCTTCCTGTGGCGATTACGGCATCAAAGTCTTCGATTTTGCCATCTGCGAATAGAACCCTGTTTCTTAAAAGAGGCTCTTCTTTCATTAAAAATGCCGAAAGCGCCGGCAAAAGATCCCTATCGTTCGATGACAGTTTACATAGCACCTTGTTGCCGGTGACCAACACCGATAGAAAATCGTGAAAACCAACGAGGGGAATATTGCCTGCCATAATAATGGCAATGGTTTTTGAAGACCTGCTTTGTGGAATGTCATACACTTCAAGCCAACTTTCAAGGTTCTTGGCGGTCAAGGTTTCTGCCCATTGTCGTAACGCGAATAAGATGTTATCTCGTGTGAACCAACCGTTTTGTTGTTCGGCTTTTGCCACGGCATCGTTCAATGGTACAAGGCTGGCTTTCTTCGAATTGTCATTTTCACAAAAATCACCTAGATAATTGCCGAGTTTAACAAAAGCGTTCAATATTTTGTTCCGTTCTGCCATTAAATTTGTAATACAATTGCGCAGGGGTTATTTTTGTGTAAAAATAAGCATGCCGTTGAGAAACCGGCGCTAAGAAAAAGAAAATCATGGCAATCATTATTACAGACGAGTGTATCAATTGTGGGGCCTGTGAACCTGAATGCCCCAATACGGCCATTTATGAGGGCGCCGATGAGTGGCGTTATGCAGATGGCACCTCATTAGAAGGTGATGTGGTACTGCCAGATGGCAAGGCCGTGAATGCTGAAGAGGTACAAGAACCCATAAGCGATGAAATCTATTATATCGCTCCCGACAAATGTACAGAGTGCATGGGCTTTCACGAAGAGCCCCAATGCGCTGCCGTTTGCCCTGTTGACTGTTGTGTGCCGGATGAAGACCGTGTCGAAACCGAGGAAGAACTCTTGGGCAAGCAACGGTTCATGCACCCAGAAGAATGACATTGTTTATAATTGGAGTAAATTGGCCGGGTCGTCATGACTCGGTTTTTTTATGGAAAAGAAAAAAGAGTATAACGGTTTTTGGAAACAGGCGGGATGCATACTATCTGTAATTGCCATATTGGCCTTTCTGGTAATTTTGGCACTGTTCATCTATTTTGCGATCAAGCGGGTTTAGAAACCGGGGCAAAGCCCCATTTTTTTAAAACTTCAACTTATCTTTGCGGCCATTAAATTTTAAGAATGAAAGCTGGAATCGTAGGATTGCCAAATGTCGGAAAATCGACACTTTTCAACTGTCTCTCAAATGCCAAGGCGCAAAGTGCCAACTTTCCGTTCTGTACCATTGAGCCAAATATCGGAGTGGTCAATGTACCTGACGTACGTTTAGAAAAATTGGAAGAATTGGTGCGTCCGCAAAGGGTAGTGCCAGCTACTGTCGAAATTGTCGATATCGCCGGTTTGGTAAAAGGGGCCAGCAAGGGCGAAGGTCTGGGAAACCAGTTTTTGGGCAATATTCGGGAGACCGATGCCATTCTTCATGTGCTGCGCTGCTTCGATAATGATAATGTGGTGCATGTCGACGGTTCGGTAGATCCCATTCGCGATAAAGAGACCATCGATATCGAACTTCAATTGCGCGATCTAGAGAGCGTTGAGAAAAAATTGGATAAGGTAAACCGTGCGGCCAAAACCGGTAACAAAGAGGCCCAGAAAGAGGCAGCCGTGCTCAATGTACTGAAATCGGGCTTGGAATCGGGAGTTTCAGTGCGTGCCATTGAAGTGGCGCTTGATGACCGTACCGAATTTGTAAGGCCCTTGCAACTGATCACCGATAAGCCTGTCATGTACGTCTGCAATGTCGATGAGGCCGCTGCGGTCGAGGGTAATGCCTATGTCGAAAAGGTGAAGAAAGCCGTGGTCGATGAAGATGCAGAAGTCATTTTCTTGGCCGTGGGCACCGAGGCAGACATCACCGAGTTGGAAACCTACGATGAACGCCAGCTCTTCTTGGAAGATTTGGGATTGTCAGAGCCCGGTTCGGCAAAATTGATTCGTGGCGCCTATAAATTGTTGAATTTGGAGACGTATTTCACGGCCGGTGAAAAAGAGGTACGTGCCTGGACCATCAAAAAGGGATCGACCGCTCCCCAGGCAGCGGGTGTGATCCACACTGATTTTGAGAAGGGCTTTATTCGCGCTGAGGTCATTTCGTACAACGATTATGTGCAATATGGCAGCGAGGCCAAAGTCAAAGAGGCCGGCAAGATGCGGGTCGAGGGCAAAGACTATGTGGTCAAAGACGGTGACGTGATGCACTTTAGGTTCAATGTTTGATTGCTCGCCGACCTACATTTCTTATGAATAGAGTTATTAAAAAGCGCTGTTGATTACTTTCTTGGCACTACATTTTGATTTTTGGCCCTAAATTTTATATTAGCTAGGATAAACCCTGAACAAATGGCGCAGGCGCAATATACCGAAGAGAACATCCGCTCGCTTGATTGGAAAGAGCACATTCGTATGCGTCCCGGTATGTACATCGGCAAATTGGGCGATGGTTCTTCAGCCGATGACGGTATCTACATCTTATTGAAAGAGGTCATCGACAACTGTATCGATGAGTTTGTGATGGGCGCGGGCAAGACCATAGATATATCCATTCGTGACAATATGGTGAACGTGCGCGACTACGGGCGTGGCATTCCCCTGGGCAAGGTGGTCGATGTGGTCTCAAAGATGAATACCGGCGGCAAGTACGACACCCGGGCCTTTAAAAAGTCGGTAGGGCTTAACGGTGTGGGTACCAAAGCGGTAAATGCGCTTTCTACTTTTTTCAAGGTAGAATCGACCCGGGACGGAAAGTCTAAAACGGCCGAGTTTCAAACAGGCGAGTTGGTCAATGAAGAGTTGCTCGAAGAAACCTCGCGAAGAAAGGGAACCAAGGTCAGTTTTGTGCCTGACGAGACCATTTTCAAAAAATATAAATACCGCAATGAGTATGTCGAGCGCATGCTTAGAAACTATGTGTACCTCAATCCAGGGCTGACCATTGTATTCAACGGTGAGAAATTTTATTCGGAAAACGGACTTAAAGACCTGCTCGAAGACAATACCAATGCCGAAGATATGTTGTACCCCGTCATACATCTGAGGGGAGACGATATTGAGGTGGCCATGACCCATAGCAAGACACAGTACAGTGAAGAGTACCATTCGTTCGTCAATGGTCAGAACACCACTCAGGGCGGAACGCACCAAGCAGCTTTCAGAGAGGCCGTGGTAAAGACCATTCGCGATTTCTACGGAAAAAATTACGATGCCTCTGACATTCGAAAATCGATTATTTCAGCGATTTCCATCAAGGTGATGGAACCTGTCTTTGAAAGCCAGACGAAAACCAAACTGGGTTCTACCGAAATGGGTGGCGGACTGCCCACGGTACGTACCTATGTCAATGATTTTATCGGAAGGCAACTCGATAACTACCTGCATAAAAATTCCGAAACGGCCGAAGCGCTGCAGCGCAAGATCATGCAGGCCGAAAAAGAACGGAAAGAACTTTCTGGTATTCGCAAATTGGCGCGTGAGCGTGCCAAGAAGGCCAGCCTGCACAACAAAAAACTACGGGATTGCCGTGTACATCTTGGTGACATGAAGAACGACAGGCGGTTAGAGACCACCCTGTTCATCACCGAGGGTGATTCGGCTTCGGGTTCCATCACCAAATCACGTGATGTCAATACCCAAGCGGTATTCAGTCTTCGCGGAAAGCCCTTGAACTCTTATGGAATGTCAAAAAAGGTGGTTTATGAAAATGAAGAGTTCAACCTCTTGCAGGCAGCACTGAACATTGAGGAATCGATGGAAAACCTCAGGTACAACAATGTTGTGATCGCCACTGATGCCGATGTTGACGGCATGCACATCCGTTTGTTGTTGATCACGTTTTTTCTGCAGTTCTTTCCTGAGCTGATAAAAGAAAACCACCTGTATATCTTGCAGACCCCTTTGTTCAGGGTACGCAATAAAAAGGAAACCATCTATTGCTATAGTGATGAAGAAAAACGACGGGCCATCGAAAAACTTACGGGAAAACCTGAAATAACCCGGTTCAAGGGATTGGGCGAGATATCACCCGATGAGTTCAAACATTTTATAGGTGATGACATCAGATTGGAGCCTGTGATGCTCGACAAGAGTATGAGCATAGACAACCTACTAAAGTTTTATATGGGCAAAAATACCCCAGACCGTCAAGAATTCATTATAGAAAATCTTAAAGTAGAACTTGATTTGGTTGAAGAAAACCAATTGTAAAACAACTAGTTGTTATTTCTGAATGGAAGAAAATGGTGAATTGAACGGCGAACCTCAGGGATTTCAAGACGAAAGCCAAGAGACCTTGACAAAGGTCACCGGCATGTACAAAGATTGGTTTTTGGATTATGCCTCTTACGTTATTCTTGAGCGGGCCGTACCCGCCATTGAGGATGGCTTCAAACCGGTGCAGCGCCGTATCATGCATGCCCTAAAAGAATTGGATGACGGCCGTTACAACAAGGTTGCCAATGTCGTCGGGCACACCATGCAATATCACCCCCATGGTGATGCCAGTATTGCTGATGCGATGGTACAACTGGGCCAAAAAGACTTGCTCATCGACACCCAAGGTAACTGGGGCAACATCTTGACCGGCGATAGTGCAGCTGCATCACGATATATCGAGGCGAGGTTGTCAAAGTTTGCCCTAGAGGTGGTTTACAGTCCGAAAATCACCGAATGGCAGCTTTCATATGATGGCAGAAAGAAAGAACCCGTCAACCTTCCGGTGAAATTCCCCTTGTTGTTGGCACAAGGTGCCGAGGGTATTGCGGTAGGGCTTTCCACCAAAATTCTTCCCCATAACTTCAATGAGCTCATCGATGCTTCCATCAAGCATCTGAGAGGGCAGCGTTTCAAACTGTTTCCAGATTTTCCTACGGCCGGTATCATCGATGTTGCCAATTATAACGACGGTATGCGGGGGGGCAAGGTCAGGGTGCGTGCCAAAATTTCGCAAAAAGACAAAAACACCTTGGTGATAACCGAGATCCCGTACGGTACCAACACCTCTTCTTTGATTGACTCCATCCTAAAAGCAAATGATAAGGGAAAGATCAAAATAAAACGTATCGAAGACAATACTGCCGCTGAGGTCGAAATATTGGTTCACCTGCCCAGTGGTATTTCGCCCGACAAAACAATCGATGCACTTTATGCATTTACGGCCTGCGAAACATCGATTTCGCCCTTGGCCTGTGTCATCGAAGACAACAAGCCCGTCTTTTTGGGGGTTAAGGAAATGCTGGAACGTTCAACCGATCATACGGTCGAACTGCTCAAAAGAGAGCTTGAGATACAACTCTCAGAACTTGAAGAACAGTGGCACTTCGCTTCATTGGAGCGCATTTTCATCGAAAACAGAATTTACCGTGATATAGAGGAAGAAGAAACCTGGGAGGGGGTGATCCATGCCATCGACAAGGGCCTTAAGCCCCATATCAAAATATTGAAAAGGGCGGTGACCGAAGAAGATATTGTAAAGTTGACCGAAATTCGTATCAAGCGTATTTCGAAGTTTGATTTAGACAAGGCCCAGCAGCACATCGAGAGCCTAGATGAAAAGATCGCAAAGACAAAGCACCATCTTCAACATTTGACCGACTATGCCATCGATTATTTCAAAGAACTGAAGAAAAAGTACGGTGCCGGGCGTGGGCGAAAATCTGAAATCAAGATTTTTGACGACATAGAGGCTACCAAAGTGGTCATTCGCAATACAAAACTCTATGTCAACCGTGAAGAGGGCTTTGTGGGCACTTCGATGCGCCGTGATGAATATGTGACGGATTGCAGTGATATAGATGACATCATCGTTTTTACCAA
>JANQOD010000039.1 GCA_028289745.1 Allomuricauda sp.
GCATAGGTGTTTTTGGCATAATCATCGGCCTGAAACTCAAATTTTCGAGAGAGATGGTTCATAATCAATCCGGTGAGCTGCGAAATCGGACTGTACAGCAAAGCAAATCCAATAAATGCTGCATGATAACTAGGCTGTGAAACCCCAATGGCAAATGACATTTCAGGGGTATTGATGAAAATCGAGAGAATGTACAGGGTGAGTCCTGTCAATGTGACAGAAGACAAAAGGTTGTAGATGATATGGTTTCGTTTGTAGTGCCCCACTTCATGGGCAAGAACGGCCACTATTTCATCTTCGTTCAAATCATGAATAAGGGTGTCGTAGAGTGTCACCCGTTTTTCTTTGCCCAATCCGGTAAAGTATGCATTTGCCTTGGTTGAACGTTTTGAGCCGTCGATGACAAATATGTTCTTGAGCTCAAAACCGACTTTTCGGGCATAGTTTTCAATGGAATTTTTTAGGCTCCCGTCCTCCAAAGGGGTTTGTTTGTTGAACAAGGGAACGATCAACTTGCTGTAGAAAAGGTTGATGAACAGCATAAAAACTGAAATTAGCCCCCAGGCATAGAGCCAAAACCCGTCTCCGGTTTTCTCGATGAACCAAATGACCAGGGCCAACAACGGGCCACCGATCATTGCGGTGAGTACCCATCCTTTCAGCAAATCGATGAAAAACAACGTGCGGGTGGTTTTATTGAAACCGAACTGTTCTTCAATTACAAAAGTGTTGTAATAACTGAATGGAATCGAGATCAGGCTGTTGGCCAAAAAAATGATACCAAAGAACAATAGTGCCATGAATATGGGACCATTGGCGAAGGTTCTGACCAATTGGTCGACCCATTCGAAACCGCCTAAAAGGAGAAAAAGCAAGGTGGCGATCAATGCCACGGTATCACTGACCAAACCGAAGCGGTAATTCACCTTTTTATAGGCTTGTGCCTTGGCATATTCTTTTTGATCAAAGACATCGTTCAGTTCAGGGGGTATGGGTTCGTCAAACTTTTGGGAGTTAAGATATTCGAGCAAGAATTCGATAAGAAACTGTACCACCAAGATGGTGATGATGGTCCAGAAGAGGAAACTTTTGTCCATAAAAATTAAAATCCGCGCTGTCGCTTTGCCTCAAAGATAAGTATTGCGGCAGATACCGACACGTTCATAGAGTCTATTTCACCCTGCATCGGAATTATCAGGTTTTGGTCAGCGCTTTCAAGCCATGTTTGCGTCAGTCCTGTAGATTCTGCCCCCACCACAATGGCCGAGGGAGGTACAAAATCAACCGCTACATAGGGTCTAGAGGCTGTTAGTGCCGCACAATAAATGTTGATGCCATTTACTTTTAAAAAATGGATGATCTCTTCTGAAGTACCCACACCCACTTGGGTCGTGAAAATACAACCAATGCTTGAACGGATGACATTGGGGTTGTAGAGATCTGATTGTAGATCCGCCACCAATACCGCATCTATGTTCGCCGCATCGGCGGTTCGCAACAAGGCACCCAGATTACCGGGCTTCTCAGGATTTTCGGCCACCAAAACCAAAGGATGCTTAGATTGAAAACGAATGGTTGAAAGACCATGCTCTTTTGCCTTGGCGATGGCCATTATGCCTTGTGTACCGCCCCTATAGGCTAGTTTTTCATACACCTGTTTCGACAGTTGCACATTGCGATGTTTGGTTAGCTCAATATTCAGATTTGCTTCAGAAACAATCTCCGGACAGGTCAACAACATTTCAATCTCATAGCCCCCTTTGAGTGCCAGTTGTAGCTCACGCTGCCCTTCAATGACAAATCGCTTTTCTTTTTTGCGAGACCTCGACTTTTGCTTCAGCGACAAAACCTGTCTGACCAAAGGGTTTTGGGGGCTGGTAATAATTGTTGGCTCTGGCATGACCCAAAAATAAGGGAAACTGTAAACATTCAACTATCTTGGCGACAAACCACAAGACAATCGATGAACCATGAAACAATTCTCCTTTCTTTTCGTATCGGTCCTGTTTATGGCCTGCGGAGAACAGCCCAAAAAGAATGTGGGCACAGCGTCGAACACCACTGTTGAGGTCGCCGAAACGGTGAATGACTATCCAGAGGTGTTGAACAAGATTTTCAATGCCCACGGTGGACTTGACCTCTGGAAAAAGCAGCGTACCCTAGTTTTTGTAAGGCCTATGCCAGATGCACCGGAGACCCATACCATCGATTTGTACACTAGAAAAGATCGTATCGATACACCCCAATTTTCGATAGGGCATGATGGCCAACAGACTTGGCTGTTTGATGGTGACAGCGCGTACGAGGGCAATGCCGATTTCTATCATAACCTGATGTTCTATTTCTATGCCATGCCATTTGTCATGGCCGACGATGGTATCAACTATAGTGAGACGACACCCCTTGAATTTGAAGGCAAGACCTATCCTGGTATTGCCATCACCTACAATGACGGAGTCGGTACTTCGCCCAAAGATGAATATTATCTTCACTATGATGCCGATACGTATCAGATGGCTTGGTTGGGCTATACGGTGACCTATCGCACAGGTGAAGATTCCGATGATGTCAGATGGCTAAGGTATGAATGGGGCACCTTTAACGGTCTTACCTTGCCCCAATCGATTTCATGGTACAATTATGAAGGTCGCAATATCAAAGATTTAAGAACCAAGATAATCTTTGAAAACACCGAAATTTCAGAAAACCAGAAACCGATGGACTTTTACGGGAAGCCCGAGGGGGCCGTCTATGTGGCTTCCAACAAACAATGATGGGTTTTGTCGGTAGCACGGCCTGCCATGGTCGAGGTCGAAGGCAGTCGAATATCTCTTGGTCGTGATATCATGCTATGGCCAGTAATTTTTCATTCAATTTCAAATTCACCCAATACCGGTAATGCCCTATTCTGAAAATCGAATAATGCTTGGTTTTCCCAAGGTGAGGCATCGGTAGCCTGAGCACCTTTCCAGGCAATTAGTTCGGCACCCCAATAGCAGAACCCAATTCCATTTTTCACTTCTTTCGTAAGCATTTTGATTTTTTTGATAAATTGACGCTGCCCTTCAGCCGATGCCGGATAATCGGGCAAGATCAATTGGTCATCCAGCCCTACTATATTGTTTGTCCAATCATTCCAATCAAGTGTAAAGGGATAAGCGGTCTCGGCGATCAAAATTTCTTTATCATGAGACTCACTTAAAGACTGCATTTTGGTTCTAAGGCTTTCCAAAGATTTTCCATGCCAAATCGGATAATAAGACAGGCCTATGATATCATAATCAACAGCGGTCATTTGGTCGAAAAACCAGTCAGCATTTTCAATGCCGGCGAAATGGATGATGATCTTGGCAGTATCTGAACTTGCCCTTGTTGCAGCAATGCCTGAATGCAATAGTTCTTTGAATTGTGGGTAATTACTCGTGATATGACCGTACGGATGGAGAAATCCGGTATTGATTTCATTGCCAATTTGAACGTAGCTGGGGTTTATTTCACGTATTACTTTTTCGGTATAGCTGTACACACTGTCTTTTAAAGAAGCAAAACCGATGTCTTGCCATTCTGATGGCACATTTTGCTGACCGGGATCGGCCCATGTATCAGAATAATGTAGGGCCAGCCAAATTTTAAAACCATACGATTTTAGCGTTTGGGAAAATTGTTTTACTTCATCAAAGCCAGAATGTTCGGTACTTGGGTTCACCCAGATCCTCAATCTGACGGTATTTGTGCCGTTTTCTTTTAGGATGTCCAAAAAATCGCCCTGATCGCCTTCTTGGTCATAGAACACGGGACTTGAACGCGATATTTCAGGATACCTTGAAATATCAACGGCAGAAATGAATTCAGATTTTATGTTTTCTTGGGTGGGTGTGATATTTCTATCATCCTTATCACAAGAAATAAAAACGAAAAACAATATCGATATTCTGATTGTTCTGTTCATCCCTATAGCTACCGACGCCGTGGAATGTTGAGTCTGGCGAATTTTAAGGAAATATAGCAAAATTCGTTTAACAATTTTTTTCAAAGGTGTCTTTCGCTTGCTCGCATGACATTGTTCGTCAAGGAATCTGCGCAAGTGAACGTATCTGCGGTATTGGGAGTAAAATTTGTCGACCAGATTGCATATCGGGATCAACGGAACGCTATTGCCTATGGGTTTTGTTTGCAATAGTAATCTTTTCAAGTAAAGTATGCCTTTACTGATAGAAATGCTCCAAGAAACAGTATGACCAACAAAAGAATGTTGGTAGCTGCATTTTTCTTAAGCTGAGGAGTTTTGGGAAAGAACATTCGAATTGAACCGGACAATAGTAATAGCCAACCGATCAAGGTGATTGTTACCTCCCAATTCAATGTCCATAAGTTATGCATTCGAACGACAATTATTCCCAAAGCCAGCAGTAAAAGTCCATTTAAGTAGACCACAGTTGGATGTACATCTTTCCAAATTTTAAAATTCAGATATTCAGATATGGCCAAGATCATTAGAATTGGTCCGATTATCCCGGCTATTGTTAAAGAGAGTTCCATTTATCGTTCTAGATTATTGCCAACGGTCTCGTATAACCATCAGTTACGGGTTTATATGTTTTGTTTTTCGTTCTAGAACTGCGGTCATACATTGTTGGCTCTAGTTATTTTTTCCAGAAAATCTAACTGTTTGGAAAAAATTTCCGGAGGCTCTTTAATTACAGCATCTATAATTCGATCAATATATTCCTTGAATTCTGGTGTGAAACCGCCGGCAGGATTATTTTTCCACCAATCTCTGGTGCCAGGGCATCGAATCCACCACCGTACGCCTTCATTCCATGCATTCCACAGTTCATCATCTATATGTCCTCTTTTCCATTTTCTAAACCCTAATTCAAGCTGAACAAATAAGTAATAAAGATAGCTGGTAAACCTAAAATATTCTTTGGTTTTTAATCTGGAAGAACTTGATAGCCCAGCTGCAATTATTTGTGATAATTCACTTTCTGTTGCCAATAGCTTGATGAAATCGGCGCGTTCTTTGGTGATTTTATCCATCGATTCTTTAATGGATTGTTTTCGGGTTTGTCTTATTTCAATTCCCAAATGGACAAGAGAAATAACAACTGCTATCGCAGCAATTATCTCAGCGATAAAATAAGTGCTTACTGTTTCCATTCTAGTTGATAATCTAATTGTGGCCAACAGTCTCTTCCATGATTTATGGTTGCGTTCGAAATCGAGCCGTTGATGGTTTATTGGTTGAAGTTAACGAAAATGGGCCATACACATTGTTATATACAGTTTCATACTTTTCTAGTCATTGAATTTTGGAATTAATAATTCCATAGATCTAAGTTTTTCGGACAATCTTTTATCATTTTCATTAATTGTCATTGCTGTAATTATAATGAATCCCTGTTCTAAATAATGAACATCATCCTTTGCATTTCCAGTATTCGGGTTACCATTGGGAGCAAATGCCCAAATAGTCTTGCCATCTGACCCGTTCGTGCCATTTCCAAATACCTTTTTAAATTGAATTGATTCAGGTTGGCCATATACTATTCGTCTTTCTGAAATTTTCACCCCTTTAATTTCGTCAAGTGGAATATCTGGAAAAGCGACGGTTAAGTAACTATGTGGGTCAACTTCATCAATGATTTCAGAGTCTAAGAATTTAGAAATCCACTCGGGAATCAAACTAAATGACTGCTGATTGTCATCATCAAATCCTGAAAATGCAATTCCATGAACTCCCAAAATAGTGGCTGTTCTCACAGCACCTATGGTTCCTGAATTGAACCATGAGGGACCAATGTTTGATCCTCCATTAATTCCAGACAGTACAAGGTCAGGTCTATCATCTGCGAAAAGACCACTTAAACTTAATAAAACGCAATCAGAAGGATAACCAAGCATGGTATAAACTCCAATGTTTTTGTCATGATCGACATATTTTGTGATGACCTCATATGAAGATTTGTGTTTTCCAATAGTCAAGTAATTTGAGCTTCCTGAACGATCTTGTGTTGAAACTACTACAGATACTCTGTTAGTAAGTGGTTTTACGCTTTTTGCGAAGGCCATCAATATGTCAATGTTTTCAATACCGTCATCATTGGTAATCAATATATGATTGAACTTTAAATCGGTTGATTGCGAAAAAACCGATAATGTCGATAAGAATAGCGTAATCACAATGGTAACTTTCTTCATATTTGAAAAGTTTTATTTCTTTAGAAATAATAGACGATAGTAAACCAATCATGGTTACAAATTTACCTGCGGGATCGCATACAGCGTCTTGGTGTGTCGAGTGGTAGGGCCATGGCGGTGCCCCGATAGCTGTTGGGATGGCAATATGTTACTTATCTTAGGCTCTTTGCCTTCTGACAGAGCGCTACGGTGATGTCGACCGGCTTTTGGTGTGAGGGTTGCGCCAGCAGCGCAACAAAAATGCACCGCAGACGTTTTAGGCATCATCGGTTGACTTATCAAGCTATTTTGATACATTAAATGACTTGATCCGAAAGAAGTAATAGCTAGGCTTTACTTCTTATCGGGCGTTCCATAAGACCGCTTTTTCATTTTTTTCATTGAGCAACACTAAATAGGGCTTGGGTGTGCTGCCATCAAAAATCAGTCGAGATGAGAATAGTAGCTTCTTATTGTCTAAAAAAGCGACCCAATGGGGTGTGAGTGGCTCTGTCTGATGCAATATGGTCTGTTGTTTTCCGCTTTCATCTATGAGTTCGAAAGATCTTTTTCCCCAGTAGGCAAAAAGCAATGTGCCGTTTTGGTAATCGGCATCGAATATCTGGTTTCTGTTTAAGGGAGCATTTTTTATGTCATTGTCCATTAACTTGAGCCATTGTTTCAGAACAGTTCCGTTTTGTTGGGTCAAATAACAGGCACTATCACCCAATAAAAGAATTTGATCATTTTCAACAGCCCTTATTCTTTGAATGGGCTGATCGAACTCAAAATACCTTGAAGGTTTTTTGCCTTTTTCTAGACTGTATATGTCAGGATAGTTGCCAAAAACAATATGATTGTCTGAAAGCATAAAAAAGCCTCCCTCTCCAATTCGCCATTCGTCTTTAAACCAATTCCAAATAACTTTTGGTTTTGTCCCGATCATTGTTTTTAATACTCTGATTTTGAATTCTTGGGTAGATTGCAAATATTTTCTTTCGATGATGTAAATGTTGTCTTGATCATTGTAGAGCATATAATCACTTGCGGGAAATTCAGACTGTATAAAGACTTTGGGCTCTGAGTTTTTATCGCAAATCATAACACAAGCATGATGTTCGCGGTCGTCGATCGGATTGATATAAGGCCAAAGAACATGCTCTTCAACGGTTATCATATTTCCTGTCGGATGGGCAAGTGCAAATGATGATAGGCCCAGCATTAGGGCAGATACAATGGTAGCTTTTGTTTTCATTTGGCTGTTCTCGTTAATTACCGTTAACGCCGCGAGCGTATTCAACGGTGGGTATAAGCGGTCGTATACGTGCCACTTTTACGATGTTGTGCGTTATTCTACGCCATTTAATGAAGGCTAACCCTTGTTTAGGCCTTCTGCCGTACGATCTTCCTTGGCCGGAGGTGGTGTAGCCCCAGAATTGTTCTTCAACAGCTTCAGCACTTCCTCTACCACTTTCTCCATTTGGGGATCGCGTCCTTGTAACAATATGTTTGGATCGTCCCATACAGCGATATCTGGCCTTACCCCGACACCTTCATCGAACCAGGTACCATCATTGAAGTATAGTCGTGCCCCCGGAACAGTAATTCCTCCACCATCGATGAGGCGGTGGCCAGTGGCCGGACCAACCAAGATACCAATGGTTCGCTCACCAACAATGGGGCCTGCATCCAGTTCCCTGAACGCCCAGGGGAGCCCATCACCACCGGATCCTGCCCAGCCATTGATCAACATACCCTTGGGTCCGATATTGGTCTTTACCGGGAACGTGTGTGACCTGCCATGGCGCCAGTACAGGTTGTAAATGACAGGTCGTGTCATCAGTTCCAAGAACCGGTCGGCGAGTTGTCCGCCACCATTGAAACGTTCATCGATAATAAATCCTTCTTTGTCAAGCTGACCGTAATACATTTTAACCAGGTCGAGCTGCCCCCTACCTGCGGTGTTGGTCATGTATACATAGCCCAGTTTGCCACCTGAGAGTTGTTCAACCCTTAGCCGGTTCTTTTCGATCCAATCCAGATATCTGATGTTTCCTTCCTGCGTACCTGTCAGACAGGTGACCACGATATCTTTCGCGTCGCTTATGTTGCCGCTCTTGCTGACCTTTAATACTACCGTTTTGCCATCGAGCCCTTCAAAAGCGGCATAGGGTTCTTTATTTGGCGGAAGCGAAATTCCATTCATCGAATGGATGTAGTCACCCTCTGAAACGTCTATTCCTGGACGATCGAAAGGCGACCTGTTTTCGGCATCCCAATCAGCAGGCTTTACAATTCGTTTGATCTTATAACCTTTTGCATCCCGGGCCCAGTCAATGCCCAAGTAACCGGTACTGACGTTTTCTACCGTTTCGTTATCCCCTCCAAATGTATAGGTATGCCCGGCACTCAGCTCGGCTGCGAGATTGGACTGGAGAAAACTGACATCCCATCGCGATCGGGCATCTTCGATCAGCCCACCGTATTGGGTACGAAGCGCATCCCAATCTACTTGCTGCATGTTTTCGTCATAAAAGAAGTCACGGTGCCTTCTCCAGGTATCATGAAAGATCTGTCGCCATTCTTCCCTGGGGTTCAATTGCATTACCAACCCTTTGGTTGGAATCGCATCTTTGATCTTTTGGTCGGGAGCTGGCTCAATAATACCAAATTGTGGGCCACTTCTTACCAGTAAAGATTTGCCATCGGCCGTCTTGACCACCCCATTTATTTTGGCCATGATCGATTTTTCTTCCCGTTCTTTTAGGTCATAGAAAAACAATTCGGGATCGCCTCCACCTGAACCTGAATTGGGAAAACGACGGTACACGATCTTGTCTTCGAACGTCATTAGGTCAGTCAGGTTACCGGGCTTGACAGGTAGAATGACCAATCTGCTTTCCAATCCACTCCATTCCACTTTGACAGGCTTTGGGTCTTTGTCTTTGGCCTCTTCCTTTTTTTTCTTTTTCTTATCATTATCTTCAGCCGGTTCTTCCTTTTCGGCCGCCTTTAACTCATCATTTTTTGCATGCAGCAGGTAAGGAGATTCTTGACTAAGGCTGATAGCGGCAAGTTGTGTGGCGTTTGGATACACCCAGGTGCCGTCTTCCATGTCGCTATACACGGCGTTAAAATTTCTGTTGGTAAGAAAAAACAAGTATTTGCCATCTAACCCAAAAACCGGACTACTATCATTGTAAAATCCGCTCGTGACCTGTCTTGCCAGTTTACGGTCGAGATCATAAATGAAAATAGCTTCATTTCCGTTTTCCATCCCGATGGAGTAGGCCAAAAGCTTCGAATCATGCGACCAATTCATGGCATAACGGTAGCGACCACCGTGGCCATAATTCCATTCATAATTATCGGCCACTTCAACCACTCCCGTGGTCACATCTACAATACTGATATCATTTTTTTCATCGATGAATGCCAACTTTTTGCTGTCTGGTGACCAATGGAGCGTGTAGCCGTAACCCTTGTTTCTAGAGGTGATTTTTTTGGCCGCTTGTTCTGTTCGCATTGATTGTACATAGATTTCATACTCGCCCGATTTATCGCTCCAATACGCGATATGATCGCCATTTGGAGACCAGGTCGGACTATGGTCGAATGCTCCGGAAGAGCCGGTAATATTCTGAACAAATCCCTCTTTTACGGGCACATTGAACAATTCACCCCGCGCCTCAAATACAATGCGACTTGCCCCCGGTGAAGCGGTCATACCCCTAATTTGCTTGTTTACCTCAAGCCTTCTGGGCATTTCGAGCGTCAAATCACTTATAACGGTTACCTCTACCTCTTTCGATTCTTCGGTATTGAGATCCATGAGATGAAGCGCACCACCTACTTCAAATACCAAATCTTTCGGACCAGCGGATAAATAGGTAATGTCAAAGTCTTTAAATCGGGTGATCTGGCTAAGATTCCCTGACCCGAGATCATAACTCCATACGTTCAACCGCAGATCATCAGCACGATCGGATAGGAAATAAATCTTATCACCTCCCCATGCAGGTTTGCCATCATTTGCTTCATTATTTGTGATGTTTTTGGCGGTATTGCTTTCTAAATCAAATAGGATAACCTCAGAGGTAAGTCCGCCCCTATACCGCTTAAAGGGGTAGGTCTCGGTGATTTTGGTAATGTAGGCCAGTTGCTTGCCATCTGGTGAATAGGTGGCGATCTCGCCATAAGGGATCGGCAATTTTTCGGGTATCCCACCTGTTTTCGGAATTAGAAAAAGTTGGTTGACGCGCCCGGATGGAATACCGGTCTCTCTTCGGGAAGCGAACAAGATCTTGTCGCCTGAAGGGTGCCACTCTACCATTCGATCTGAGTGAGATCCATAGGTCAGTCTAAGGGGTACTCCACCGGTGACAGGCATTACAAACACATCTGGATTTCCCCTATACCTTGCGGTAAAGGCGATTTCCTTACCATCTGGAGAGAATTTTGGATAAGATTCCTCACCAGGGGAATTGGTAAGTTGGGTAGCCGTACCACCATTTTTGTCGACCACCCAAATATCGCCACCATAAACGAAGCAAATCTGTGTTTCCGAAACATCAACATAGCGCATTAGTTTCGCATTGATTTGACTGAAAGAGCTTAAACTGAACAGAAAAAGAAGTAAAGAGATGTGGAATTTCATAATTCAAGGGTTATAGATATATAAAAAAGGGTTTTTTCGATTTATTCAATGGCACACAACGGTCTCGGCTATTATTCCGTAGTCGTTGAGAAATTATTCACGGTACTATTTTCCGTTTAAAGGTAAAGGAAGAAGGTATATTTTACAACCCCGTTTCAAAAGCCATATTTGCGGTCGTAGCCGATCAGCAATCCGACCACGGCATTATAGCTTTCGATGCCCTTTTCTTGGTTGTTTGCCTTCAAAAAGATATTGAAGACAGCTTTGAAAATGGGCTCGAGCGGGTTTTGATAGGCCTGCCAAAAAGTGACCAGCTCTTTATAGTTTTTTTTTACCCCCTCGTTCAGGCTTCCATAAAGGTCATCGAAGACTTCGGGGTCGGTAACCGATAGTTCTGAAAGACAATAAGCAAGGGCATGGGTACATGAAGCATATTGAAAATAGGGGTCTTCATTTCGAGAGGTGACCAAGAACCCGATAAAATTGGTGGCATCTTCGGCAGAATAGCCGACTTGGTGCCCCACTTCATGGCCGCTGATAGAGGGCAGTCGAAAAAGGGGCACTTTGGCATTGACCTGTGCCTCATTGGTAAACGGATTCAGGTACCCACCATACCCCATATAGGTCAAGGGTAAGCTATAAATTGACGATTTGAGACTACGGGTCTTATATTCAAATAATGGATGTTCTTCTTTGATCTGCTGATAGCCCAAATAGGTTTTTTTGTAGATTTCACCGGTCGAATAGGGAACCGAAACCAATAGGGAACTGTCTTTCGTAATCTGGAAGTGGAGTGAATTCGCCCTTTCAACAAGTTTTTTGCCGATCGCTTCCAGTGCTGCAGGGGTATAATCTGTGGTGATGCCAAGTTTTTCCTCAATCGGAATTCGATAATAGTTGAGGCCCCATAAAAGGTGAAACACAAAATAGACTATCGAAAGAGTCGTGAAAACGTTCCGAAAAAAAAGGAGTGGTTTTTTTAGGATGGATCTCCAACGCAGATAGAGATATCGAACGGCCATGATGGTCAAGGCGGTGTACAGTAAATCCCCAAAAGAAAAGGGAATCCATCCGAACAATATCCGCAGAAAACGTGAAATTAGCGGATAGATTCCTTCACTGTAATAGTTTTCGACCCAATCGGGATGCCCTGCCAGCCACTTCACCAATAGAATTTGGGGCAGTAGGGCCAAGGCGATCACATTTTTAAGTTTCGGGCTCACATTTATTGGGCAATACCGATGATCTCTAAATCAAAAACCAATGTTGAACCACCTGGTATGGGGCCATAATCACGGTCACCGGTACCCAGATGGGGGGGCAAAAAGAGTCGCACTTTGTCCCCGACTTTCATGGTGAGCATTCCTTCCCTAAAACCGGGGAATAATTTCGCTTCAGGACTATATAGCATTGGGGCAGGTTGGTACTTTCCTTGGTCTCTTAGCCCTGGGTTTACCTTTTCAAATTTTTCGGCAACTTCTAAAACATTAGTGTCAAAAAGTTCACCATCGGCCATTAACCAGCCCGCATAGTTGACCAATACTTTTTGACCGGTTTTGGGCCGTTCTCCTGAACTTTCATTCAACTTCAAGATTTTTAGCCCTGAATCTGTGGTTTCTGCATTTTCTATCTGCGATTGAAAATCAAAGATCAAATCCTCTTTAAGTTTTTTCATGGCGGCAATGGCCGCTTCTTCTTCGGCAAAATAATCGGTCATGATCTTAATAGCATCAAACTTTTTGGCATCTTTTCCGTTACGAATGATTTCTACTTTGTTCATCACCACGTCTACCTCAGGTTTGTCTTGAACCACTATTTTTGCATTTGCGATTGAATCGACCACCTCGAGGCCTTTTATCACTTCGCCGAACACGGTATGCTTGCCATCAAGCCATGGCGTCGCCTTGTGGGTAATGAAAAACTGGCTTCCGTTGGTTTTGGGACCAGAATTTGCCATGGATAGAAGTCCTTTTTTGGCGTGCTTTAAAGTATCGACAAACTCATCCTTGAATCTGTAGCCTGGGTGGCCCCTTCCTGTTCCCTCGGGGTCGCCCCCTTGAATCATGAAATCTTTTATGACCCTGTGAAAGATAAGTCCGTCGTAATACTTTTTTTCTTTGAACCTATCATCGACAAAAGGACTATTGCCCTCGGCCAGTGATACAAAATTGGCCACGGTCACAGGGGTGGCCTCATGGTACAGTTTCACTAC
The DNA here is from genome assembly GCA_028289745.1 of Allomuricauda sp. Classification (GTDB taxonomy): domain Bacteria; phylum Bacteroidota; class Bacteroidia; order Flavobacteriales; family Flavobacteriaceae; genus Flagellimonas_A. The sequence goes on from JANQOD010000039.1 coordinate 13,050, forward strand.
AATTTCTCCTTTATTGGTCTGTATATCGGCAAAGATGCCATCACCCAGATCAGCATATTTGCTTGACTTGCATGCCGTAAAGAACACTGCTAGGGTTAATAGATAAAGAAATCGGTTCTTCATTTTTGTCTATTTGTTTTGATTAATACTACCTTGTTGTTTCTTGATCTCATGTATTTCGACCGTTGACCGTAATGGGGTCAAAGGTGCAATTTTGTTGTTGTCGCCATGATAGCCATAGCCTAGTGAAGAGGGAAAAAGAAAAGTCGCCCTTTCACCTTCCTTTAGTAGCTTTACGGCATACCTTAGTCCGGGAAAAAGTTGCTGTTTATCCACAATGTAGGGTACCAGACCAATTTCTTCTTCGGTATAAATGGTATCATTGGCCATGGTCATAACGTTGTATGACAACAGAAGCCCATCTTCTGGCCGGGGTAGGTATCTGGCGGTATCGTTCTTCTTTTGGTAATGAAACCAAAAACCAGAAGCACTTTGTTCATAACTGTTGGCCGTATCTTTTTCGATAATGTGTCTGATGAGCGCTTCTTCACTGGCCAGTATCTTTCTGTTTCGCTCGACCGTTTCGGTAAAAAAACTACCTGACTTCACTTTGACCGGGCGTCTAGGTTCTGGCTGTTTGCATGATGCTACCGCCAATATTAGAAGTAGGGCGATCACTGACCGTTTCATACAGTGAGTTTTTTTTGGTATTGGGGCAAAAGGCCGATAAACTTTTCAACGGTCCCTTCCATAGAGCTATTGCTTTTGCCACCTGCCGCATTGGTATGCCCCCCACCATTGAAATGGTCTCTTGCAAACTCATTTACCGAAAAATCTCCTGTAGACCTAAATGATATTTTGATAATACCCTCGTCTTTGTTTTCGATGAAGATCGCCGCAAATTTTATGTTTTCAATGGTCAGGCCATAATTTACAAAACCCTCGGTATCTCCTTTTTTGAAATCTTGCATGTCCAATTCAGCCTGTGTCAAGGTGATATATGCGGTGTTGTATTGCCCAAGAATGACCATGTTTTTTAGTGCAATTCCCAATAAATGTAAACGGTTTGCAGAATTGGTATCGAAAACCTCTTGGTGTATCTGCATATTGTCGGCCCCTTTATCGATGAGGTCGGCCACCACTCGGTGCGTTCGGCTCGTAGTACTTGAAAACTTGAACGAACCTGTATCGGTCATGATACCTGCATACAGACAAGAGGCAATGTCTTTTGAAATAGTATCATTTTCGCCCAAATACTCAATAAAATTATAAACCATTTCACAGGTAGAGCTCATGGCGACATCTGAATAGGTAACCGTGGCATAATCAGCGGGTTGCTGATGATGGTCGATCATCACAAAATCAACAGATGAGTTTTGCAGAATAGGCTCAAGCTGGCCGGTTCTTGAAAAATCGTTGAAATCCAATGTGAAGATGAGGTCGGCTTTTTCAAGAGCGGCAATGGCCTGGGCATTTTCTTTTTCAAAATTGAGTATTTCATCGTTGCCGGGCATCCACTTCAAGAATTTTGGATAATCATTGGGCACGATGACCTTCACTTTGAGTTCTTTCAGTATCAAAAAATGAAAAAGGCCCAAACTTGCCCCAATGGCGTCACCATCAGGGTTTTTGTGGGGCACAATGACAATATTATGGGCTTTGGAAAGTAGCGACCTCACGGTCGAAATATCCGCTTCGTTCATGGGCGCAAAGATACAATAATATAACATTGACGGTTTGGGGCAATGAAGTATTTTTGAAATCAAAACTACTTCACATGAACCGATTTTTGGCATTACTGGTCATGGCCCTTGTGTTATCGGGCTGCAAATCGACCAAGGATTCAATGGATACCTCTTTGGTCACTCCTGAAAAGAAAAACCCATCACAATTTGTTATCGCATTCGGGTCTTGCAATAAGCATGATTTGGCCAATCGATTTTGGGATGATATCGTAAAGATAAATCCTGATGTTTGGATTTGGGGCGGAGACAATATCTATGCCGATACCGATAACATGGCCAAATTACGATCGCTGTATGCCTTACAAGAGAAGGTAGACCACTATGCCGAACTTTTGAAAAATGTTGAGGTCATCGGCACTTGGGATGACCATGATTATGGAGTGAATGATGGAGGAGCCGATTTTTCGGAACGAGACGGCAGCCAACAGGCCTTTCTAGATTTCATGGCGGTGCCCAATGACAGTCCGCGACGAGATAGGGAAGGTGTCTACACGGCACATGACTATACGGTTGGCGATAAATCGATTAAGGTTTTGGTTTTGGATACCCGTTTCTTTAGAACGGGCTTGACCGAAGACCCCGATCCGAACAAGAGGTATCGGCCAAATGATTATGGAGAGGGTACCCTATTGGGCAAAGCCCAATGGCAATGGCTTGAAAATGAATTGGCACGATCAAAGGCAGATTTCAATGTCATTGTCAGCAGCATTCAGTTTTTATCGAGTGAGCACACCTTTGAAAAGTGGGCGAATTTTCCGCATGAGGTTGATAGAATGAAAAAGCTTATTGTCGAATCTGGTGCCAAGGGGGTCATTTTTCTTTCTGGTGACCGCCATATCTCAGAATTTTCCAAAGTGGATATGACCGGGTTATCTTATCCTTTGATCGATTTCACCAGTAGCGGACTCACACATTCATATACCAATTTTTCTGGAGAGCCGAATACCTATCGGGTGGGGGAGGTGGTTGCAACGACCAGTTTTGGTTTGGTCACACTTGATTTAGAGGCCCATACGGCTTTTTTTCAGATGATGGATGAAAAAGATGTACTACAGGCGATCATGCAACAATACTGACCTTGCGGGTTGCCTTAAAAAGCGTACTTTAGCGCAAAATTTTTTGAAATGTCAGGAAACCGAACCTTTACCATGATAAAGCCAGATGCTGTTGAGAACGGCTACGTTGGTGTCATCTTAGAAAAAATAACGGCTGCAGGCTTCAAAATCGTGGCCATGAAATATACACAGCTGAGCAAAAGGGACGCCAGGGAATTCTATGCCATTCACAAAGAACGTCCATTCTTTGGTGAATTGGTCGATTTTATGACCCGGGGGCCTATAATTGCCGCGATTCTTGAAAAAGATAATGCCGTTGACGATTTCAGGGCGCTCATCGGTGCTACCAACCCACAGGAAGCTGCTGAGGGCACCATTCGAAAGCTATACGCCACCGATATTGCTGAAAATGCGGTACATGGCGCTGACAGTGATGAAAATGCGGCTATCGAGGGGGCTTTTCACTTTTCAGGAAGGGAGATTTTTTAGTCAAATACTTGGAATATAAATATTGAAGCCACTTCAAAAGTGGCTTTTTTATCGCAGCACCAGTTTTTTGATGATTTCTTTGCCCAATTCTTCGTTGAGCATCGCAATGATCTTTGATTTGCCCAAGCTAAGTTCTTGTCTTAGTACGGAAGAAGAAAGGGAAACGTACAAAGTGTCGTTTATCAAATCGACCGAAGTGGTGTAGTTGTTCACTCCATTGCCCATGAGACTTGTCCATGCGTTGCGAACATCGACTTTGTTCATGCCCTTTTGCAGTTTGTTCTCAACGATGAACTCTTTTAGGGCGTCTGCAAGACTTAAATGTTCGTTTTGTCGTTTTGCCATCATTCTTTGATATTCAATGCTTCATAACGTTTGTAAATATAGATCAGGTTCTCTTCGTTGGTCACTGAGAAACCGTTTTCTGAAATCTCTACCAATGTTTCTTGCCATTCACTCAACCCTGTTTCATAGTTGAGCACATACCCTTTTGCAGTGTATTCGATCGTAAAAAATTCGGCATCATCGGTGGTTACAAAACTCCCGTCCAATTTTGGGTACATCTTTTTTCTGAACCCTTTCTTGTCATCGAGCTCAATATAATCAAGGGTCATGCTCGATCGGTATTCTTTGGCACTCCCATCAGCAAACACGACTTTTTCAATCTCCCAGTATCCGTTGAGCAGCGTAAGCTCACTTTCAGAAATCGATGAACCACATCCGAACAAAAAGAGTAACCCGATCCCCCAAAACCTTCCCATGTTACAAGTTAAATATTTTGTAGCGTTGGTGAATTTTTTTAACGACCTTTTCTGTACGTTCGGCATGGGTGTCACTGATAAAGATCTGGCCAAAATCGTCGTTATCGACCAGGCCCACAATTTTCGCCACA
>JANQOD010000050.1 GCA_028289745.1 Allomuricauda sp.
TTTGGCACTTCGGGGTAGCTTTAGACCGGTGACCAAGGTAAATATGGACATGTTCAAAAAGTCATATGACATTTTCATACGTGAACAGACCGTTGAGTATGAAAACACTATTGTCGTCTTTGAAATCACGTTATCCAACCTGAAGGTCTCTGGCGAAATTGACGAACGTGATTTTATGGACCGTGCCGAACTGCTTTGTTCGCTGGGCCATTATGTGATGATTTCAAAATTTCAAGAATACTACAAACTCGTCGAGTATTTCAACAATTACACCAAAAATCGAATTGGTCTGACCATGGGGGTCAACAACCTTATCGATGTCTTTGATGAAAAATACTACCGTCATTTGAGCGGCGGCATATTGGAGGCCTTTGGCAAACTGTTCTTCAAAGACCTGAAAGTATACCTCTACCCCATGAAAGATCCGGAAACAGGTCAAATCATGACGAGCAACAATCTTAGGGTCCACCCAAGAATGAAAGAGCTTTATAAGTTCTTCAAGTATAATGGCAAGGTGATGGACATCATTGATTACGACCCCGATATCATGCACATCTTTTCAAGGGACGTACTCAAGAAAATCACCAATGACGAAGAGGGCTGGGAAGCAATGCTACCCGAGGGTATCGCCGAGGTCATAAAAGAAAAAAACCTCTTTACCCGTAAAGTGCCCAAGAAACAAGAAGTAGGGTAACGATTTAACCGCAATCTTCTCTTTCAAAATCGGGTAATGAACCGTGCCATACAATTTGCCATAGTTGCCCTACCCCCCGTATCAATTGATGGTAGTAAAAGAATTAGCCCGCTAAGATCTGTGAAGCGTGCGCCTTGGCCTTGACTTTGTCAATGACCCGTTCAACCACCCCATTTTCATCGACAACAAAAGTAAAACGGTGTATGCCATCGAACGCTCTGCCCATGAATTTTTTTGGCCCCCAAACACCAAAAGCATCGATGACCGCATGATCTTCGTCAGCCAACAAAGGATAAGGAAAATTGAATTTGTTCTTGAAGTTGGCCTGTTTCTTTTGTGAATCTTCACTGACTCCCAAAATCTCGTAACCCGCCGCTTGTAGCTCGGCATAATGGTCACGTATGTTGCAGGCCTCGGTGGTACAAGTGGGCGTATTGGCCCGGGGATAGAAGAAAACCACCAATTTTTTTCCCTTATAGTCAGAAAGGTTAATGGTATTGCCGTCTTGGTCTTTTGCAGAAAAATCAGGTACTTTGGCACCCACTTTGAGTGTATTCATCAAAATATGTTTTGTTGTTTAATTATTTTTTGTCAAAATTAAACAAAATATGAACAAATCAGAAAAAGCTTCTTACGTAATCAACACTTTGGAAGATATCTATCCCACCATTCCCATTCCGCTGCAACACAAAGACCCCTATACGGTGTTGATCGCAGTACTGCTTTCGGCCCAAAGCACTGATGTTAAAGTGAACCAAATTACTCCACTACTTTTTGATAGGGCCGACAATCCGTATTCGATGGTCAGGCTTTCGGTAGAAGAAATCCGTGAAATCATAAAACCCGTCGGTCTTTCGCCCACC
>JANQOD010000063.1 GCA_028289745.1 Allomuricauda sp.
ATATTGGTGTACAGTTTGTCATTGGTACTTCTTTTTTCAGCCTCGACCTTGTATCATCTTGCCAGAAACCCGAAAAGAAAAGAGCGACTTCGAATACTCGACCACATAAGCATCTATTATTTGATCGCGGGCACTTATACGCCTGTTTGTCTTTTGGCACTGCAAAATGGTAAGGGGTGGCTGCTGTTCTACCTAGTCTGGGGCACTGCACTTTTCGGTACATTTTTGAAATTGTTTTTTACGGGAAGGTTCGAAGCTTTCTCTTTGATCTTATATGGTGTCATGGGTTGGCTGATAGTCATCGACCTTCCGCATTTGCTCCAAAATAGTTCTTCAACCGCACTTTTACTACTTTCTTCAGGAGGTGCTTTTTACACCTTTGGCATCTTTTTTTATGCTATGAAGCGCATTCCTTTCAACCATTTGATTTGGCATTTATTTGTGCTTTGTGGAGCAATCAGCCATTGGTTGATGATCTACATTGAACTGGTGTAGAATCTCAAGAGTACATTTCTATAAAAAGTAGGCTGTCAAAATACCCAAGACAATGACCAATATTTTTTGAAGATTGAACGAATGCCCCTGTGCGCTTTCAAAAAGTATGACAGTAGAGACATGTAAGAAAATTCCAACGGCCAAAGCATTAAGTTCATTACCATATTCTTGCAAAAAACTGGCGTTTAGGGCCAAGTAGCTCCCTAAAGGGGTCATCAATGAAAACAAGACCATAAAAAGTATGATCTGTACTGTTTTCAATTTTGCGTTGACCAAAAAAATGACCAGAATCAAAGCTACAGGCACTTTGTGCACCAAAATTCCATATATGATCGAGTTATTCTCGGCTATGGGAAAGCCCTCAACCATAGCATGGAGCGAAAGACTGAAAAACAAGAGTATAGGAAAACCATTTTCTTTGATGTTGATGTGCATATGGCCATGCTCGGCGCCCTTTGAAAAAAACTCAAGAAAAACCTGTAACAGAATACCTATCAAAATAAAGATAGAAATGTTTTTTGACTGTGACCGACTGTATATTTCTGGGAGTAGCTCAAAAAAGGTCAGCGAAAGCAAGAACGAACCACTAAAGGCCAATAACAATTTTATCGTTTTTTGGTGACTGGGTTTGAGCAGAAAAGCGAGCAGCGTGCTGATGAGCACGGCCAGAATGGGTAAAATAAACAGTGTCAAAGTTGTTTTATCGGTCGGGTTCAAGGTGTAAAAATAGCCTATTTTTGCTGACATGAACAGTAATTTCAAAATGTTGGCGAAGACCTTGTATGGCTTCGAGCCCATTCTGGCCAAAGAGCTGCGAAATCTAGGTGCAGGCCATGTAAAGGAAGGAGTGCGAAATGTGACCTTTGAAGGTGACACGGGCTTTTTGTACAAGGCCAACCTTAACCTACGTACCGCACTAAGGGTACTGAGGCCTTTGGCCACTTTTAAGGTGTTCAACGAAGAGCAATTGTATCGCAAAGTGCGTCAAATCGATTGGCCCTCCATTTTTGATGTAAGCAAGACCTTTGCGATCGATACGACCATGCATTCCAAAGTTTTTAAGAATTCTATGTTTGTGTCGCTCAAGGCCAAAGATGCCCTAGTTGACCGTTTTCGGGAAGAAGTGCGAAAACGGCCCAATGTGAATTCTCACGACCCCAATCTTCGTATAAATATTCATTTACAGGAAAACAACTGTACTGTTTCATTGGACAGCTCCGGAAATTCACTGCACCAAAGGGGCTATCGCATTGCGACCAATATTGCGCCCATCAATGAAGTTTTGGCCGCCGGGCTATTATTGATGAGTGGTTGGGACGGCCGCACCCATTTCTTAGATCCCATGTGCGGCAGTGCAACGTTTCTGGTAGAGGCGGCCATGATAGCCTGCAATATACCCGTGAATATCAATAGGGAAAATTTTGCCTTTCAACATTGGCTCGATTTCGATGAAACGTTATACCAAAAGATCATAGCGGCCAGTTTGAACAGGACCCGTGAATTTCACTATAACATTTTGGGCTATGACAAGGCACCCTCGGCGGTGCGAAAGGCACAAGAAAACATAGAAAACGCCAATCTTTCAGAGTATATCAAGGTAGAGCGCAAAGACTTTTTTACCACTGAAAAGCCATTGGATGGCAAATTGCACATGGTCTTCAATCCGCCCTACGGAGAACGCCTGAATATCGAAATGGAAAAATTCTACAAAAAACTGGGCGATACCCTCAAACAGGGGTATGCCAGCACTGACGCTTGGTTGGTCACTGCCAATTTAGAGGCATTAAAACATGTTGGTCTTAGGCCTTCCCGAAAAATCAAGGTGTTCAACGGTCAACTAGAATCGCGTTTGGTGCGCTATGAAATGTATGAGGGGAGTAAGAAAATTAAGAATGGCAAGAAGTGATTTTGCTATTGGTTTTAGGTAAGCTGCCGTTCTTCCCTAATCTCACCGATATGGTAGTATGCACTGATTTTGTCGATCAAATTATTTTCAGCATAGTACCATTCACTGACATCTAGCTTGAAATCACCCTGAATGGCCGTATAACGTACACAGGCCCTTTGATTTTCGTAGAGGGCATCGTGCAATTCGAAGCGATACCCCAAAAACTTATCTTTGTTGGCGGCCACCAGGCCAACATAGGCCTTCTTGCCTTCAATGGTGCCAAACGGACTGGTATGGTTGAAATTTTCAGTGATAGGCAATTGATGAAAATCACCCTTTTCCCATTTCTCGAACCACGTTTTTACCAATTTTTCCATGAGATTGTCATTATTGGGTTTTAGTATTGCTTTCGGCCCGCCTGTTCTTCGCTTTTTTGTACAGCGGTATGAAATACGAAATGGAGTAGTTATAGCCAACTCCCCATTTGGCTCCGTCAGTGATTTTGTTGAACCCGGGGATCCAAAGATTGGGAAAACGTTCAAGGTCTCCATCACTTTGGCTGACCAGATGCCCCAAACGTATGCTCATGCCTATATAGATATTGGCAAATAGTTCGGCTTTCATGCCGATTACCATTTCTAACCATGTAGCATTGCGCCCCGAGAATTCTTCAGGGTCAGCACCGCCCAGCACAAAATCATCTGGACTGAAATAGCGATTGCTGTCATATATCCGGTATTCGTTCAAGGTTTGGCTAAAGCTGGCCACGGCATAGCGCCCACCGACGGTGATGCTGTTGTTCATTCCATACCAATTCAGGTATGTATTGTAATCAATACCGAGTTTGAGATAGCTTCCCGATGTGGTAAAATTATATAGGTCTTCTTGATCGGTTCGCTTTTCGTTGCCCAGTTCACCGGCCAGCCAAATCCTATCGGTAAAACGGTAATCGCCCACAAATTCGAGTCCGGTATAACCATCGGAGGTAAAAGACAGTACAGGTCGGCTCAAATCAACACCTATGCGTAGACCATATTCTTGCTTGTGTGTAATGGTATCTTTTTGTTGCAGGTCTAAAGGCTCACTTTGGGAAAACCCCGACCACACTAAAGAGAAAAGAAGAAAACTAATGAAATATCTTGACATGAATGGCTGTTGAGTTTTCAATGGTGGTATCGACGATGACCACATTTTGTATCCAGTTATCGGTATCAGGTTGTAGGTCAAAAGAAAGATTGTCATAATTGGCCACAAATCCACAGGCCCTTGAAACAAAGTCTTCGATTACATCGTAGCTGAACGTCAACGTGTCTATATTGCCCGTTTCATTGCCTTCATCATCGGTATCGGAATCGCTGACGATCAGGTATGCTGTGCTGGTTTCAGAAATACGAAGGGGTATGCCTACAGAATCTTGGTTTGAGGGATTTGTAAACGTATCTACATCATCTTCTTGCCCGATGGCCCGAATGCGCAAAGCGGTCACATTTTTTGCTTCGGTGGTATCGTCTACATCAAAAAAACCGATCACCAAAAGCGGGGTGTCACCATCAACGCAGATATCGTCTTTTTCACAAGAAGCAATGCCCACTAGGCAAATCAGTATGAAAAATGCAATGCATATTTTGTTCATGAAATTATAATTTTTCCAACAGCACAACATTCTCGACGTGGTGTGTTTGGGGAAACATATCAACGGGCTGTACCTTGGCCACCCTATATCTTTCTTTCATCAATGCCAAATCGCGAGCTTGGGTTGCACTGTTGCAACTTACATAAACTATTTTTTCTGGACATACATTTAACAATAGTTCAACAACTGTTTTGTGCATGCCATCACGTGGTGGATCGGTAATGACAACATCTGGCTCTCCGTTTTCAGCGATGAAAGATGGGTTGAGCACCATTTTCATGTCACCGGTGAAGAAAGAGGTATTTTCAATTTTGTTCAAACCGGCATTTTCTTTGGCATTTTCGATGGCTTCGGGCACTGCCTCGATACCGACCACTTTTTTTGCTTTCTTGGCAACGAATTGGGCGATCGTTCCCGTACCGGTATAAAGATCATAAACGGTTTCGGTACCTTTCAGACCTGCAAAGTCACGGGCAATTTTATACAGTTCATATGCCTGTGTCGAATTGGTCTGATAGAAAGATTTTGCGTTGATCTTGAACCTTAGGCCTTCCATTTCTTCCATGATGTGGTCACGACCCGAAAAACAGCAGATCTCTTGGTCATAAAGGGTGTCATTGGCCTTCTGGTTAATGACATAGAGCAAAGAAGTAATTTCGGGGAAGCTGTGCTTCAAATGGTTGAGCAACAGTTCACGTTTTGCCCTGTCATCTTCATAGAATTGGATCAAGACCATTAGTTCGCCTGTGGATGCCGTTCGTATCATCAAGGTTCTGAGCAATCCGGAATGCTGGCGTACATTGAAAAAAGAAAGGCCATTGTCAGCGGCAAATTCTTTTATACAGTGCCTTATGGCATTCGAGGGGTCTTCTTGTAGATAACATTTGTCGATATCAAGAATTTTGTCCCACATTCCCGGTATATGGAAACCAAGGGCATTTCTATCTTCGATTTTTTCTTCTGAATTGATTTCCGCCTCGCTGAGCCAACGGTTATCAGAGAAAGAGAACTCCATTTTGTTGCGATAGAAATACTCGTTTTTAGAACCGATTATGGGCAAAATCTTTGGAAGCTCGAGTCGACCGATACGCTTTAAGTTGTTTTCAATCTCCTTTTGCTTATAATGAAGTTGGTGCTCATAGGCCATGTGCTGCCATTTGCACCCTCCACAGGTACCGAAGTGCTCGCAAACAGGCGCTGTGCGTTTGTCTGAAAGTTTATGGAATTTGGTGGCGGCACCCTCAAAAAAAGCCTTTCGCTTCTTGAAGGTTTGCACGTCGACCACATCGCCCGGCACGGCGTTCGATAGAAAAATGATCCTGCCATCAGGAGCTTTTGCCACTGCTTTGCCCTTGGTACCTGCATCGATAACCTCTATATTTTCAAAAAATTTCTGTCGGTTTCTTTTTCGCATCGGGCAAAAATAGTTGTTTTTGGGCGGTGTAAATCGAGATTTCTAATTTGGGAATATTTTTTGTGATAAATGGGAACCTTTTTAAAGCGTTGATGTCAATAGATTGACGAGTATGGGAAATCCGAAAAAGATATTGGATTCATTATTGGTTATTTCATATCGATCAGGCGATAAGAAAGCCCTTGAATTGTTGGTAAAGCGCTGGAACAAAAGATTGTACCGCCAAGCCTTTCAATATACAAACGATTGGGAGCAGGCCAAAGATGTTACCCAAGATGCTTGGCGAACCATAATGGCCAAAATAGCTATGCTCAGAGATAGCAACAGCTTTGGCAGTTGGGCATTGACCATTGTCAGCAGAAAGGCATTGGACAGCATCAAGAGAAGCAATAGATATTATAAAGATGTCACCCCTAGTTTTTGGGAAAGACAGCCCGATGAAAATGAACAAGATGAGGTCAAGGAACAACAAATTCGAAAGATATTGAAGATACTTCCCGAATTGACGGTCGATCAAAGAATAGTGCTCAGACTGTTTTATTTAGAGGAGTATAGCCTAAAAGAGATCAGTGAGGTGACCAACGTATCGGTCAATACGGTAAAGACCCGATTATTTCGGGCCAGGGAAAAGATAAAGACAATACTAAAAACCAGAAAAGATGAAGAAAGAGATTGAAAAAATAGATGAGCTCATAAAAGAGACCTTGAGCAAAGAAGAAGCCGCATTTTATGATAAATTGAAAGAAAAAAACCTGTTTGGCAAAATAGGGGAAGTATACCGCGGCAAAATGGGATGGATTGCAATAATGATGAACATAGTACATCTTATTGTATTCGTGATTTTCGTTTACTGCTTAGTGCAATTTTTCGATGCTGAAGAAACCAAAGATCTGATGGTTTGGCTAGGTGGCGGTTTTCTCTGTCTTATTATGATGGCCATGCTCAAATTGTATGTGTGGATGCAAATGGACAAAAATGACATTCTTCGTGAACTTAAAAGGTTGGAGCTTCAGGTATCCGTCTTGGCCAGCGCAAAGAATGACCCCGATGACCATGAATAGAAAGAAGTGCAAATAATTGCTATTTTTGTAACACTACAAGGATGATTTCTCTCCTACGCTGAATTTTCGAGTCCTCGAAAGGAAAAAGGTACAGAAGGAATAGTTGTTTTATTAACATAAAAAATTTTTAAAATGGCTGTTTTAGAAGGATTAACATCACGGCAGGTAATTGAATTGGAAGAGAAGTACGGAGCCCAAAATTATCACCCGCTTCCTGTTGTCTTGAGCAGGGGCGAAGGGGTATTCGTTTGGGATGTCGAGGGCAAAAAATACTATGATTTTCTTTCGGCTTATTCGGCGGTAAATCAAGGGCATTGCCACCCTAAGATCATTGGGGCCTTAAAGAACCAGGCCGAAAACCTTACGTTGACCTCAAGGGCTTTTTATAACGATATATTGGGCCGCTATGAAAAATTCGCTACCGAGTTTTTTGGCTTTGACAAACTATTGCCCATGAACACGGGTGCCGAGGCCGTTGAAACGGCCATGAAATTGGCACGA
>JANQOD010000071.1 GCA_028289745.1 Allomuricauda sp.
TGAAGGTATTGGTGAATATGCTTTTAAAGATACCGATACCACCGATCTTTCGGTTTATGAAAAATATAGACTTGACAATTATGCCGGTCTTGGTGAGACTGGGTATGAAGGCAGGGCGTTGGACACAGATATAGATTTGGTATGGGATACCTCAGATTACCCAGATGAGTACTACGCCGAAATTATGGATTCATTGTATCTGCCCGAAGAAGAATCATACAATGGTCAACGAACCTTTGACGTGACCAAATTAAAATACCAATATACCTGGATGGACATTGAAGCCGCCGCTCGTGCACGTGCGGGCAAGCGAAGTGATTTCATCAAAAAAGAAGAATTGGAGGTCTATCCCGACACCACTGTCTGGATTCGCGACTTTGAATATTCGTACAACGAACCCATGCACAACGATTACTTCTGGCACGATGCCTATAGTGATTACCCTGTGGTAGGGGTCAACTGGAAACAGGCCAAGGCATTCTGCCACTGGAGAACCAAGTTCAAGAACGATGACCAAAAAAGTCGCGGCAAACAGTTTGTGAACCAATTCAGGTTGCCCACAGAGGCCGAATGGGAATATGCTGCCAGAGGTGGTATCGAAGGGGGCACATACCCTTGGGGCGGCCCATATGTTATCAGTGACACAGGGTGCTTTATGGCGAATTTCAAACCACAGCGGGGAGATTACGCAGCCGATGCTGCATTATATACCGTTGAGGCCAAGTCATACGAACCTAACGATTATAACCTCTACAACATGGCCGGCAATGTGTCTGAATGGACAAATTCGAGCTATGACCCAGGGGCCTATCAATATGTATCGACCATGAACCCAAATGCGGGTACAGGTCAAAACGAAAGAAAAGTCATTCGAGGCGGCTCATGGAAAGATGTGGCTTACTTCTTGCAAGTGAGCACACGAGACTATGAGTACCAAGATTCGGCGAGAAGCTATATTGGTTTTAGAACCGTTCAAGATTATATGGGTGAAGAAGATTCAACGAATGGCAACGGTCTATAAAAAAGAGAGAACACTATAAGTATAAACCCTTGTAACCAAATACTTATTTATATAAACTTAATTTAAATTTAAAATTATGGCACAGTCAAAATCAACAAAAAAACTGTTCAACATGGCCTATGGCCTTGGAGCTTCGGTTGTAATTATCGGAGCCTTGTTCAAAATCCTGCACTGGGAGTTTGGACCACTTACAGGTGGACTTCTTCTTGCTGTCGGATTGATTACTGAAGCACTTATTTTCGCTATCAGCGCATTTGAGCCCGTAGATGATGAGTACGATTGGTCTTTGGTGTACCCTGAGTTGACAAATGGTCAATCAAAAGGGAACAAAAACGACGCCAAGCAAGCCAAGGAAGCTGAGGGCATTCTTTCAAGAAAATTGGATGAGATGCTCAAAGAGGCCAATATCGATTCTCAATTGTTCACAAGCTTGGGTGAAAGCATCAAGAACTTTGAAGGCGCTGCCAAGAACATCTCCCCTACTACCGATGCGATCCAACATACCAAAAAGTACTCTGAAGAATTGTCACATGCCGCAGCTCAAATGGAGTCTTTGAACAGTCTTTATAAGGTACAATTGGAAAGTGCCAGCCGACAAGCTTCGATTAACGAAGAAGTCGTACAGAATGCCGGTGCATTGAAAGAACAGATGGAGTCTTTGGCCTCTAACCTTTCTTCATTGAACGGTGTATATGGCGGTATGCTATCAGCCATGAGCAAAAACTAATTAGAGCTACTAATTAAAACCAAACCCAAATCAGATTAATTAATAATTCTAATTAGAAAACATGGCATCAGGAAAATTATCACCACGTCAGAAGATGATCAACTTAATGTATTTGATCTTCATCGCGATGTTGGCTTTGAATATGAGCAAAGAAGTTCTGGCCGCGTTCGGTTTGATGAACGAAAAGCTTGAAGCTTCTAATGACAAAATGACGGCGAACAACTCTGATTTCTTTTCTGGATTGGAGACTAAGGCTTCAGAAGATAACCTGAAGTATGGCCCTCTTTTTGAAAAAGCAAGAGATATCAAACAACTTTCCCAAGACTACTATGATTATTTAGAGGGTCTTAAAACGGAAATGTTGAAAGATCAAGAAGACCCCAACAACTATGTTGTGATGGATAAATCTGATTTTCTAGATCAGAAATTTTTCCAAGGGGATAATTTGTCGCCGGAAGGCAAAAAATTCTTGTCAAACCTCGAAAACTACCGTGAAAAAATCTTGGGCATTGTTCCTGAAAATATGGGAGATGTAAAAAGCTCTGTAAAAACAAGGTTTGAGACCGGTGACGAAAAAGGTAAGGTTACCCGCATTAGAGATGGTGTTAAGGTTGACTGGATGAACTATAACTATGAAGGCTATCCTTTGGTGGCCTCATTGACCAAGATTACCCAGTTGCAAGCCGATGTCAAGGCCACCGAACAAGAAATCTTGAA
>JANQOD010000315.1 GCA_028289745.1 Allomuricauda sp.
AAATCTGATTCTTCATGGCCCATATTTTCAAATGCATTGACGCCCATACATGCGGCAATCCGGTACGGGTCATCATAGCGGGTGGCCCAGAGCTGGAAGGAGCCAATATGAGTGAAAAGCGCCAACATTTTCTAAAAGAATTCGACTGGATCCGCAATGGACTCATGTTTGAACCACGGGGGCATGATATGATGAGCGGTAGTATGCTGTACCCCCCACATGATCCCAAAAATGATTTTGCCATTTTGTTTATCGAAACCTCGGGTTGTCTGCCCATGTGCGGGCATGGCACTATTGGAACCATAACGGTGGCCATCGAAAAAGGATTGATCGACCCCAAGATCCCTGGGCAGATCAAGATGGAAGCACCGGCCGGATTGGTTGACATCGATTACCACCAGAACGAAAACGGTAAGGTCGAATGGGTAGCGCTGACCAATGTAAAAAGCTACTTGGCAGCTACAGACCTCACCGTCGAGTGTCCAGAACTGGGCGAACTGACTTTCGATGTTGCCTATGGCGGAAATTTTTATGCCATCGTGGATTTTCAGCAAAACTTTTCAGGGGTACAAGATTTTACTGTCGATAGTATCATACAACTTTCACGGGTAGTGAGAAAGCGTATCAATCAAAAATATCCCGATACATTCATTTACCCAGAAAATGAAACCATTCGCGATGTGAGCCATGTGTTGTGGACAGGAAAACCAATAAATGCAAATTCTTCTGGCAGGAATGCTGTGTTCTATGGCGACAAGGCCATTGATCGTAGCCCATGCGGTACGGGCACCTCGGCACGCATGGCGCAGTTATATTCTAAAGGAAAGCTCGGAATCGGGGAAGAATACATTCACGAAAGTTACATCGGATCGACCTTTGTGGGTACTGTGATCGAAGAAACCCGTATTGGTGAAATAAAGGCCATTGTACCAAAAATAAAAGGGTGGGCAAAGATTTATGGTGAAAATACGATTACCATCGACCCCGATGACGATCCTTATGCATACGGTTTTCAAGTAATTTGATATGGCAAAAGAAGTGGTGGTCATCGGGGGTGGAATCATCGGGCTTTGCACAGCCTATTTTCTTCACAAAGAGGGACACAAGGTAACGGTCATCGATAAAGCCGATATCACTTTCGGGGCGTCTTTTGTGAACGCTGGTTATCTGACTCCCAGCCATATAGTTCCCTTAGCGGCACCGGGCATGATTTCGAACGGACTCAAGCATATGTTCAATTCGGCAAGCCCTTTCTATATGAAACCGCGGTTTGATCAAGATTTTTTGAAATGGGCTTGGTACTTCAAAAAATCATCGACCAAGGCCAAGGTACAGAAGGCCATGCCCCTTATCAAAGACATCAATCTGTTGAGCCGTGATTTGTTCGAAGCGATGGCTGCATCAGGTGAATTGGGCCATTTTCATTTGGAAAGAAAAGGACTTCTGATGCTCTACCAAACTGAAAAGGCGGGTGCCTATGAACAACAGGTGGCCGAAAGGGCAAGGAACATGGGGCTGCCGGTTAAACATTTGCATCCATCCGAGATCAAGAAAATTGAACCCCATATCAGCATTAATGCATTAGGGGCTTTTCATTATCTGTGCGATAGGCATACCACACCGCCACAATTCATGAGCCGCTTATTGAAGTATTTATCGGATCAAGGTATAACTATTCGAAAAGCTGAAGAAGTGACCGATTTGGAAGCATCCGATAAGAAAATAAACAAAGTGATCACGAACAAAGCAATGTATGTCGCAGATGACATTGTTTTTGCTGCGGGCTCGTGGTCAGCGGTACTTTCGCAAAAGTTGAGCATCAAATTACCCTTACAGGCGGGAAAAGGGTATCGTATCGATGTTCAGAACTCAACGGGCATTACCATGCCGGCTATTTTGATGGAAGCCAAAATGGCGGTGACCCCTATGCAGGGCTTCACCCGTTTTGCAGGCACTATGGAGTTTTCGGGCATTAACCATACCATTCGAAAGGATCGGGTACAGGCCATTGCCAAAGGGGCTGCCCGATATTATGAAGGTCTACAGATTCAAAAAGAGGCAATTGATGGCGCCAAATGCGGACTTCGCCCGGTTTCACCTGATGGGTTGCCCTATATTGGTCGAAGCACGAAATACAAAAATTTGATTTTTGCCACTGGGCATGCCATGATGGGCTGGAGTTTGGGCCCGGCCACGGGCAAGCTGGTTTCTGAATTGGTATCAGATAAAAAAACTGCAATGGATGTTACGGCCTTTCATCCCGAGCGAAAGTTCTAAAGAGTTTACCACATTGTTATTTTCGATATTTGGCATCAAAATTGTCCTTTAAATTTTGCAAATAATGGTAATTTTGTGTTATGCTAAAAAATTGTCTCACAGTTCTTTTGGGTTTCTTTTCAACCATGGTGATGGCCCAAGCCCCGCGACTCTTTACAATAGAGGATTTTGATTTGAGGGGAAGTGTCAAAACCTGCCAGGTGGTGACCAATTACGGCAAGGAAATTTTTGAATTTGGTGAAGATGGGGTCTTGGTGAAGACCACCACCCAATATAACGAACAAGATCAAGACGTTACCCACTATATCATAAAGAGCGGCTTTTTAAGCGAAAAGCGGATGGAAAGCTTTAAGGATAACGAGCTTGATAGAAGCACTTCGATGGCCAATTTTTATGAAATCGACACAACAGGAAACAAAGTGATCACTGAAAAAATCATTTCGTACGATAAGAATTTTGTCGAACGCCAAGAATACCGTTTTGATGAAGAAAACCGTTTACAGGCTATTATGACCTCACATCTCGATGCTGTTGACGAGACCACAATCACCCGAGAGGATTATAAAAATGAACATACAGAATCACATTTTTTAAATGGGGTACTCGAAAAGATGATACGTACTTCTGGGAATGAAAAAGGTAAAACAATTTTGACCAAAGAGCTTGTTGATGGAAGTCCTGATAAGGCGTTAGAGCGGAAATATGATATTCATGGAAAACTGTTGTCTGAAGAATTTTTTAGATATAGCGAAACCGAAAAGCAGTTCAAGCCTTATGAAAAGCACATTTTTGAGTATGATGATACGGGTATATTGAAAAAGGAACTGATTTTTCGCGGAACGGCCCGATCTGCAAAAGAATATATCTTTCAGTTTGATGATAACGAACCTAAGAACTGGGTCAAAAAAATCGTGTCGCCCGATAATGAATATACCACCCGAAAGATTGAATATTACCCTGCTGTAGAAGAGGCCAACAAACCACAATAGGTACTTTCGGTCCTTTCATTCGTCAGGTAATGAACATAAATAGTAACGAGTGTTTCTCTTGAAACCATGTATAAACAAAAAAGGGGGCTTTAGCCCCCTTTTCAATGTTCATTTTACCTTAAGCAAACCGTATTAATTTCAGTCCGGTATGCCTTCGGTGATTTTTCCAGCTCTCGTGACGGGTAAATAACCTATCGATAATAGCGCTGTTCTTATTAATTTTTCTCTTTGTATCTTTCATTTTACTTCTTTTTACATTGGTCGTGATGGATGCAATGAGCATCCCTTTTTACACGTTGGGTTTGACGTAAAACAACCCAAAAAATTACATTGTTAAGAGAAGTTTAACCTTTCTATGCGGTTCATATTTGTGAGATAGTGCTATTGCTGTAAGCTTCCATTAAAAGGTTCAAATAAATGGTGGTGCAGGTCAAAATGTAGTTGTCGAACAATGATCATACCTCCCGAAAATTGAATAGTACCTTACTCAAGAAGGGGTAAACAAACCACAGTGATTGCTTTCAACCCTTCCATTCGTCGGGCAATAGGCCATAACAACAAGTGTTTCTCTTGAAACCGTCCAGTAAATAAACGTTTTTGCGCAAAATGCCTTCTAAATTGGCCCCCAATTTTTCAACTGCCTTTCGTGAGCGTACGTTGCGCTCATCGATCCTGAACTCTACCTTTTCAAACCCCATTTGAAGAAAGGCATGGTCGATCATCAATTTTTTCATGGCCCGATTTAAACCAGTGCCTTGAAATTCTTTGCCAATCCAAGTAGAGCCGATCTCGATTACCTTGTTTTTCCAATCGATGTTCATGTAGCGGGTGCTTCCAGCATGGGCACTGTGCAACTTGTCATAGACCAAAAAGGGAAT
>JANQOD010000144.1 GCA_028289745.1 Allomuricauda sp.
GTGATGATAACGTTTCTTCCTTTAGGGCCCAATGTTACCTTTACCGCGTTGGCCAAGGCGTCAACACCTTTCTTTAGACCATCGCGCGCGTCAATATCATATGTTATGTCTTTTGCCATTTTCTATAGTTGATTTTCTGGTTATACAATTGCTAAAATGTCACTTTCGCGCATCATGAGATAATCAATGCCGTCAAGTTTCAATTCCGTTCCGGAGTATTTGCCATAGAGTACGGTATCTCCATTTTTTACGGTCATTTTTTCATCTTTGGTACCAGGGCCCACAGCGACCACCTTTCCTTTTTGGGGTTTTTCTTTGGCCGTGTCAGGAATGATGATGCCTGAAGCAGTCTTGGTCTCGGCGGCCATTGGCTCTATGAGAACCCTGTCTGCCAATGGTTTGATGTTAACTTTAGCCATATTTCTATTTTTTTAGGTATTAGGTTTTTTAAAAATCTTCATTGTTAGTGGCAGAAATTGTGCCACGGTACAAAAACTGACATTCTGTTAAAACAAAAATGCCAGCTTGTCATTTAAGCCGGCACTTATACTAAAAATTGTCATGCTGAACTATTGGATGGTATCCAATGGATTTGTTCCCGAACCATCGACCGGTGTCTCTTCAGGCACTTCTTCAGGCACCGTTTCAGGTATAGTGGTCTCGATATCGCCACCGTCTAAAAGTTTTGAATCGGCCTGTCCGTAGCTTCCTTTAAGGGCCACATTTGAAAGCAAGATCAAAACAATCAGTAGCGTGGCCAGGGTCCATGTGCTTTTATCCAAAAAATCACCTGTTTTCTTGACCCCTCCAACAATTTGGCTGCCACCACCGCCAAAGGAGGAAGAGAGCCCTCCACCTTTCGGATTTTGCACCATGATGACCAAGACAAGCAAGAGGCAGACCAATATGATCAGCACCAAAAATATTGTAAATGTGCCCATAACACTATTCTTTGTTTTCTTCACGCAGTCTCTTCACTGCTCGAATTCGGTCTGCAAAGAAACCACTTTTTTCCGGATATTTCAAACTCAATATCTTGTAGGCCTGAATTGCTTTTTTATACTTCTTCTGTTCTAAATAAACCTTGGCCAAAGTCTCGGTCATCAACTCATTTTTATCTAACTTGACCGAATCTTTGATATCGATTTTGGAGGCCTTGGATTCTTTGGGAACAATTTTGGGGTTTGATTCGATAAACTTATCGAGAAGTTCAAACTTTTTCTTCCTTTCAGCTACTTCAGCACCTTGTTCCCGTCTAATCGGTTTTTGGGAGGTCAATTGCAACCACTCCGCAAAAGAGTGCCTTTCCCCTTTGGTAAAAGACAGTGGTTTTCCTATGTCAAGTTGACCACTTTCACTATCGGGGATTTCATCAGAACTTTCTTTTTGTGCCGCGGTCTTGAACAGGGCCGGATTCAATATCTGTTCTGCATCCTTAACGTTTTGGGGCAAAGGGGCCTCTTGTGTTTCAGGGACCAACGTTTCAATTTGGGTATTGGGCTCTACTTCTTCTGCCGTTACTTCGCTGTCATTGATATCGGCAGTTCTACCTACGAGTGTATCGGCGATCTGATGTTGCAAAAAATCATTGCTGGTTATGTAATCGAACAACACCTCCCTGTCGGCTGTTTGGGCAGCTGTAAACTTCAGGGCATTGTTGTATTTATAGCTTTTTAATTGGTTCAGGCCTTTCAAATGCAGGGCACGTGCCGCTTGAAAATAAGGATATTCGTCCAAGATTTCTTCAAGCTCCCGGGTTTGCTTAGGTGATAGGATCGTTCCTGATTTTTGAAGGAGTTCTATGAAGTCTTGTACGTTCATAGATTTACCAATCGGCCAACGAGGCATTAAAAATATCTTGGGTGATTCGTTCGAAAAGTACTTCGTGCGCCTCACTTTTTACCGACTCCAACAGTTGGGAGGCATCAAAATCATAGAAGAACGAAAAGCGCCTATCGAAATCGACTTCTTCTTTTGTTTTGTTGTAGAACCGCACCTGAACGGTCATGGTCAGTCGGTTTTGTGCGGCGGTCTGGTTGGCAGTGGCCGTCATTGGCGCAACTCGATATTCGATGATTTCACCTTCATACAACAAATCACCATTGCTGTTGGTCAGTGTCAAACTGGTCAAACTGGCAATCAAATCTTGCAGGGCAATGGTGAAATCACGATCTAATTGGGGCTCAAAGGTCGAGCCTGGACTTTGATCGGCGAGGTTCTGAAAAAAATTGACTTGAAAACTTTCTGCTGTTCCCGTACTGGCACCTGAAAAATTGTAGGCCCCACATCCATTTAAAGCCAAGCCCATCAACAGTATTGCAATTATCGTTATTCTTCTTTTCATTCTCTTCTATTTCCAAACACCAAACATCAAGCATCTATAAATCATACTGCTTTATCTTTCGGTACAGGGTGCGTTCTGAAATGCCCAATTCGGCCGCAGCGGCCTTTCGCTTTCCATTATTGCGTTCGAGCGATTTTTTGATAAGTTCGATTTCCTTTTCCTGTAAAGATAGTGTTTCTTCCTCTTCGATTTCTTCGGCAAATGAATAGCGATCTTCTTGCTGGGCAGGTGCTGCCGAAGGTATTGAACTGCCACTTTGTTCTATGGGTTCCGGAAGGTGCAATACTTCGGTGGCATGACTGTCATCACTTGAGACATCGGTCTGTTTTCCGCCGTAGATTTTACGGATCAGCCCTTGGTTTTCTTCTTGTACCTTTTGGCTATCATTGTTCTTGAGCAGTTCAAGTGTCAATTTTTTAAGGTCGTTCAGATCACTTTTCATATCAAAGAGCACTTTGTAAAGAATTTCGCGCTCATTGCTGAAATCGCCTTCCCTTTTCCCTGGCCCTACCACTGCTGGTAGATTGGTAGCATTCGCATTTGGCAGGTAAGTACTCAGTGTTGCCGCAGAGACAATGCGTTTCTCTTCCAATACCGAGATTTGCTCGGCAATATTACGCAGTTGGCGGATGTTGCCCGGCCAGCGATAATTGAGCAAAAGTCGTATGCCGTCATTTTCTAGCCTAATGGTGGGCATTTTATACTTCTGACCAAAATCAGAAGCAAATTTCCTGAACAGTAAATGAATGTCATCGCGGCGATCGCGAAGTGGCGGCAGATTGATCTCAATAGTGCTCAACCGGTAATACAGGTCTTCCCTGAATTTTCCTCTTTTGATGGCTTCGAACATATCGAGGTTGGTTGCTGCCACAATACGCACATTGGTTTTTTGTACCTGTGAAGACCCCACTTTTAAGAACTCGCCATTTTCCAAGACCCGCAAAAGCCGTACCTGCGTGGTCAATGGAAGTTCACCGACCTCATCCAAAAAAATAGTACCGCCATCGGCGACTTCAAAATAGCCCCTTCTGGTCTGGGTGGCCCCGGTAAAGGCACCTTTTTCGTGGCCGAAGAGTTCGCTGTCGATAGTGCCCTCGGGTATCGCCCCGCAGTTCACCGCAATGTATTTGGCATGCTTACGGTGCGACAATGAATGTATGATTTTGGGGATGGCCTCTTTACCGACCCCACTCTCACCGGTCACCAAGACAGAAATGTCTGTCGGAGCGACTTGAATGGCCTTTTCTAAGGCGCGGTTCAGTTTCACATCGTTGCCGATGAGCTCGAACCGTTGTTTTATGGCTTGTACGTTTTCCAAATTCTTTGTTCAAAATAGCAACTCAAAG
>JANQOD010000162.1 GCA_028289745.1 Allomuricauda sp.
GAAACACCGGGCTTGGGAAAATCGTTGATGGTACGAATGAAAGGTTCAAAATCCATTGATTCCGTTTGTATCTGTTTTGTAGTAAATTTAAAAAGAAATATATTTGCAGCCCTTATCGCAAAGGCCTCCTAGCTCAACTGAATAGAGCACTTGATTACGGCTCAAGAGGTTGCAGGTTTGAATCCTGCGGAGGTCACGAATAAATAAAATTTCCAGGCGTTAAATCAAGCTTGCTTGAATTTATAAGTCTGGATTTTTTATTTTCAGTGCGTAGCGCTAAGGATGTGAAACAATCCTGCGGAGGTCACAGATGAATCAAAAAATGATTCGGCAATTAGAAGCGAGCAAAACATAAAGCTCGCTTTTTTGTTTTGAGAGCGAAAATTGCACAATGCGTAGCATTGGTTTTTTGATTCTCAGAATGGAATTCGAAGGAAAACCGAAGGTAATCCTGCCTTCCCCCCGCTAGCGCTCGTTTACAACGAGTGCTTTATCAAAAACAAGTTATGCCAAAAAACCAATCTCATCTATTTCCAAAATGGTATGATCTCATGCAAAATTCCGTGCACTGCTATATTTCCATGCCGTTGGTCCAGATACAAAACCCGGTTCCACAGGATTGTCGTGAACATAATCAAGTTTCTGCTTGATCACGGATGTGCTCCAAAGCTCGATGGGTTTGTTGTGGTGCTGCCAAAATTGATGTTTTGAAATGTTGCCTTTCTTTTTGCCCGCCCTTTCGAACATGGACAGCGCATTCTTTTCTACTTTCTTGTGGGCTTGCCCCAATGGCCTTGATGACGTTCTTGGCCGTATGTTTCTTGAAGTCTCGCAGCAGACCGGCCGGGTCTTAATGGGCAGATCGAAAAATCAAATGCGCATGGCTCGGCATAAAGCAATAGGCAAATAACTCCATTCCCTTTTCTTTTCGGCAATGGTTTACACTGGCCGCTAAAATATCAAAGTACTCTTGCCTGATAAATACATCAAGCCAGTACACAGTGGCAAATGAAACAAAATAAGGAGCTGTAGGATTATGGAACTTGTAGTTGCGGCTCATAGGCTAAAAATACAAAAGCCACAACATTGTTGTCGTGGCTTTCCCTAAATTTTATGGCTGTTTTGCTTACTCTTACCGCCACCAGTTGCAAACTGGCGGCAGCGGGGGTTTATATTTTTCTCAATCAATCGAGAACAATAAAAATTTACCATCCTTTCCTATTTCATTAGCATGGATTTGATTCCACCCATTAGGATATGATATTGTAGAATACTCTATATCTGTTGTTCTTCTTGAACCCCAAAACTGACTATAATAAATGGAAATAAAAACTTTTATTTGGTTTCCTCTTGGAATATTTTCAAACCCAACATAATTAGGCTCCCCTTCCTCCCAATCCGTCGCTTGATAAATACCATTATTAAGCATAAAGGCACTAAAATAGGCATAATCGTATTCATTGGGACCTACAAAATTGGAGCTTCTATAATTTGTATCTATGCTACTATGATCTTCATTTAAATGAGCAACTCGTGCTCCTACTAAACGAAACCATTTTTCTTGTACAGGCCAATAGGTATAAAAATCAAGAACTGTAGCTAACTGGTTACGTCTAAGCCGCCATCTATGTCCACGGTTATGTTTAATTTCTGTAAAAACTATATTTTCAAGCTGATCGGCTAAATCTACTATGGATAAGTTTTGCACATTATACACCTGATGTAAATCAGCTGAAGATTTCCATCTAAAATCACTGTAATACTTGGGGAATTTTAATACATCCACAGCTTGTTCTTCAACAAAATTATCTTCCGTAGTTGTTGTTATGTTTGCTGCACTACCAGGTTTTTCTTGCATTCTCGATAAAAATTCATCGTTAGAGATGAATTCGTAATCAAACGCTATAGCAACCCCAAATTTACTTTCATAATCTTGTTCAAGATTACTTATAAATTGGTCAATCTCATCAATTTGAATCGTTTCACTTTCGACTTGAAGATTAGGATTGTCTTCAATATTGCTCTTTGAGCAAGACACAACAATGCTCCCAATTAAAAATATTACTAAATAATAACGTAATTTCATTTTTTTCATAAAACTGTTTTTAATGTTTGTTAGTGCCTTTGTTTATGGGCAATAGAGATTGCTTTCCGGAATTTTTCGCTTAGGCCATCATCTGTTTTGACCATCTTGCTGAATACTTCAAAGTTGATGCCTTCCATATAACTTTTGAGGTAAAACGTATCCCTGACCACACTATCTAGTTCCACAATCAAGTCTTTAAAATCTGTTGAATCTTTTTTGACCAGCGTTTCCAAAGTATATTTTGATGTATCAATCCATTTTATCACAAACATCTCCGAGATGCCTCCTTCTTCGGAATATTTCGATTTGATATTCATTGTTTCGTTCAATCACCATCAGAGCTTTTTCTCCAGAGTAGTATTCAAACTTACCTGTCCGAAATTCATCCTTACTGTCACTGTCATTGCATCCAAGTGAAAACTGCAAGAATAATGAACGTGAATAGTTTTTTGAACATCGGTTTAACAATAGCAATATTCCCGATACTGTAAATGTTATACCCAATAGAAAGTCATCTGCGATAACGGCTTTACCGAACTCACTCTCTTTATCGAGCTTATGCCTGATTTCTCTAAAACTATGTTAAGTAAATAACTACATCGGCCAAAGTAATGTATCGGAAAGGCATTGGACAATAGGCAGCTATCAAATTGTCTGATGTGGGATAGTGATTGTCCGTTTTGAGCAAATTCAAGGGTTGTGATCGAGTTTTGTGGTGCAAAAAGCTACTTAACGATAATGGTATGATGTTTTTTCGAACTTTCGAAGTGTCCCAAAAACTGCTATGGTCAAAAGTAGATTTTAACCGCAAATTTTGAGGCCTGAAGTGAAGTAATTCCCCAAGTTCGGGCCATGGGGGAAGTTGGCTCATTGTGGAGTAGCACCCTTTCGGTACAGGTCGGGAACGGGCATAAGGGAGCATTCAGAGGCATCCCATTTTGCCAACAAGATATCCAAAGAATCCTGAAATTGTGCGCAACGGCCAATATATGTTACGATTCGGAAATGAGGGGCCATTTGGAAGGAAAACTGAAGAGGGGAAGAACAAGATGGGTACCAGGAAAAAGCCCACTACCAGAATGTTCCCTACCGTCAATCGCAGGAACACCATGCACGGAGGCTTACGACTATACTTCCCAACGCATTATTTTTTCCTTTAATATCGCTCCCCCGTCAAAGACGGGACGTATTGAACAGGAAAAATAATAGACCGATATCCATTTATTGGGGGTTGACCTAGAAAACGCCTCGTTTACAAAAACCACAGTTCGGTCATTCGACCACCAAAACACTGTCTTTTTTGAAAGCGGTGTCTGTACTATCGAGTTTTTCTTCTGACAGTGTCAGGTTCTCTCCACTACTTTGGTATCTTTCAAGATCATTCAATCTTTTCTCAAACTCTTCTTTGGTGATATAGTCATCTTCAAAAAAAGAATTCTTGAGAATACTTGACAGCGCAAATAAAAAACTGAACGCTACCGCAAAAATCAGAAGAAAGAGCAGTCTTCTCTCTTTCTTATAAGAGGCCTTTTTTGAGTCTGTCATTACCGCTTTCTCTTCATCGGTCAATCTTCGGCTGTTCGATAGCTGTTCAAAGAAAGTATCCCATTTTTCCTCTTCCCTGATATATAGATCGGTAAAACCTCCCTCCTCTAAAAAATCTGCTGTGCTTGGTGTTGAGGCGAGCATAAAGATCTTGGCTCCATTACCGCTCATGACATCCAACAATTCAGCATCATAGTCAATGATTTCAGTAACGAGCCCCTGAACATATTCAAGGCTATAATTGGGTCGCAAGAACTCATCGTACAGCAATTGAACCTCAAAGTAATCGTCACGATCGGCGGCGTACTCTAAAAACCTATCTTTCAGTTCAGCCTTAAAAAATTCACTCATTTCAAATCGGGGGAGTTAGCTTTGGGCTAATTTAATCGAAATAGACTATTCATTATCAAGCCATAAAAAAGAAAAAGGATTTTTTTAAGTTTATTGAAGAATTTGGTAACCCCTGACAAATCAACTAAGAGTTTTTATGAAAAAAGCCCCATTGGCTACCGTATATGGCCCAAAAGACCATTAAAGGACCTGGGCACCATTTTCTAAGTTAAACGATCTCAGCGCTCAGGCCTGCCTGTAACAATTTGGTGCAACGTGGTTTTAAATCGTCATACTCTCCTGTTTTGACCGTGCATTTGCCATTATAATGTACGATAAGGGAACATTGTTCGGCTTGCTCGGGGGTATGGTCACAAACATCAATCAGAGTGCTGATAACATGGTCAAACGTGTTTACATCGTCATTGAAGAGCACAATTTCGTTTTGCTTAACCGTTTCTTCGTCCAATAATATATCTTCTGAAATTTTCTCTTTGGTGCCCATCAGATAGGTATTATCATTTCTAAAATACATATTTTGCCGCAACCCAATTATTTCTTTCTAGATTTTTTTTGAAGTTTAACGCATGTTCGCCGCACTTTTTTGTAATCATTGGCAGATCCGTATCGTAAAATCCACTCATCACCAAGGTTCCCTCCAGATTTAAGCATGCCGCGTATATTGGAATGTCTTCCAACAGTACATTACGATTGATATTTGCCAAAACCACATCATATTTTCGGCCCTTCAAAAGAGTGGAATCGCCTTCAAAAGCCTTGATAAGCCCACAATTGTTTCTTTGAATGTTTTCTAGGGTATTGGTATAGCTCCAAATATCGATATCGATGGCATCGATGGCCTTGGCCCCTCTCTTTTCGGCCATGATGGCCAAAACGCCTGTACCACAGCCCATATCCAAAACTGCTTTGTTCTCTAGGTCAAGTTCCAACAAAAACGCCAACATCATATGGGTGGTTTCGTGATGACCCGTGCCAAAACTCATTTTGGGTTCGATGATGATTTCGTACGGTACATTCTCGGGCTCATGAAAAGGGGCACGTACATAGCACGTATCGTTTATGGAAATGGGGTAAAAGCCCTTTTCCCATTCGGCATTCCAGTTTTTTTGTGCGATTTCCCTTTTTGACCAGGTGATCTCAAATTCAGGATTGGAAAATATATAAACATCCGAAAAACGCGACTCTTCGAAATCATCTCTTGGCACATAGGCCAAAAGACCTCGATCCGTTTCTACAAAACTCTCAAAACCTAGACCTGATAGCTCAGCTGTCAGTATATCTATAGTGGGTTGTAGCGGATCGACCACAAAATCAAGTTCTAAATACGTTTGGCCTTTTTCCATTTAGAAAGACATGACAACTGCTTGCTAGCTATATCAGAAGACTAAATGGCCTTGATGATCTCGACAAAATCATCTGCCTTGAGCGACGCTCCACCGATAAGTCCGCCATCAACATCGGGCTTCGAAAAGATTTCCTCGGCATTGTTTGGTTTTACACTGCCCCCGTAGAGAACAGTGACATTTTGTGCTACCGATGCCCCGTATTTTTCATCTATCGTCTTTCTGATAAAAGCGTGCATTTCTTGTGCCTGCTCAGGACTAGCGGTCTCACCGGTGCCAATCGCCCACACCGGTTCATAGGCCAAAACGATTTTTTGCCAAGCACTGGCATCGAGATGAAAAAGCGCGTTCTTCAACTGGCTCTCGACCACAGCAAAATGTCTATCTGCTTGACGTTCTTGCAACTCTTCGCCAAAACAAAAGATGACCCTCATGTTCTTGGCCATGGCGGTATCAACCTTTTTGGAAAGAAAATCATCGGTTTCACCAAAAAGGGAACGTCTTTCTGAATGGCCCAAGATTACCGTATCGATGCCGATACCGAGTAGCATATCTGCAGATATTTCACCCGTATAAGCGCCATTTTCTGCAAAATGCATATTCTGGGCGGCCACCTGTATGACCGAAGATTCCAAATTATTCACTGCCGTTGCCAAGTTCACAAAAGTTGGGGCAACAATAATTTCGGCTTCGGTATCGGGGCGCTTTGCCGATAGTTCGGTCAAGAGCGCTTCCGTTTCCTTTAGGGTCTTGTTCATTTTCCAATTGCCAGCGACTATTTTGCTTCTCATAAGTGTTCTTTTATAATTTCAATTCATTGATATCGTTAACATGTACTTTTTGTAAAATGGTGCCCTTGCCCAACACCAATATACCAGGGTTTGACCTTACGATGGTCTTCAAGGCCGTTTCATCGGTAAAATGAAATTCAAAATTCAAATCATAGCTCTTGATGACCTGTGCCTTCACGTCATCATTGGAGGCTGACATACCGATTACGGTGTATCCCTTCTCAATGGCTTCATCGGTCATTTTTTTGACCTCTTTAAAGGCTTCAAGCTCGCTCTTTGTGAGGTTGTAGGCGACGACCATCACCAGGTTTTCTTCTTCCAACAATTCTGGTGCATGATCGACACCCTCTTTCTCAATGGTAAAATCGTGAATGGGCGGTTCGTAGCCTTTCTGGATTTCTGTTGTTTCGACTCCCAAAAATTCTCCTTCAACCGAAGGATATTCACCATTGGTCACCACGATTTTTTCTGCTCCATCGACCCTGAACTTCCATGCATATTCATAAATAGGTTTTGGGGCGTCTTCAGGTATGGTCATTCCCTCTTGAATGTTCGCACCTATTTTATAGGGCCTGAAATCAACTGCCGGTAGATGGTTCAACACATAGTAACAAAACAGCGTGCAGGCCAATAGTGAAAAAGCGATCAATAGCATATTGGCCTTTCTTGGCAAAAACGATTTTATATACTGGTCGCCAACGACCAAAATGGCAATAAAAATCAGCAAGAGAACATCTTTGCCGAACGATTCCCAGGGCGTCAGTTTTATAGCGTCACCAAAGCAACCGCAATCGGTCACTTTGTTGAAATAGGCCGAATAAAAGGTCAGAAAGGTAAAAAATACGATCATGGTCAACAGGCTATATACCGTGAGTTTTGGTTTATAACCTATCAATAGCATGACCCCCAATAACACCTCGACAATGACCACAAATATTGAAATGGCCAAGGCGTAAGGCTGAAGAAAAGGTAAGTCGAGAACACCTTGACTGAAATATTCTTCAAGCTTGAATGAAAAACCCAAAGGGTCGTTCAACTTTATAAGACCGCTGATGATGAACAGTATGCCTACAAAAATTCTAGAAAAAATGACCAAGTATCTCATGATTCGGCCTCCATTATATGGATTAAGGCAAAAACCGCATAGTTTATGATGTCTTGATAATTCGCATCGATGCCCTCACTCACCAATGTTTCGCCCTCATTGTCTTCTATTTGCTTGATTCTCAGTAATTTTTGCAAAATCAAATCGGTCAGTGAACTGATGCGCATCTCACGCCAGGCCTCTCCGTAATCATGGTTCTTGGCTTCCATCAATTTTTTGGTCGTTTCGGCCATTTTATCGTATAACTTCAAGGTCTCAGTGGCATTTAGATCGGGTTGGTCAACAACCCCTTTCTCTAATTGTATCAAGGCCATCAGACAATAATTGACAAT
Organism: Allomuricauda sp.; assembly: GCA_028289745.1. GTDB lineage: Bacteria > Bacteroidota > Bacteroidia > Flavobacteriales > Flavobacteriaceae > Flagellimonas_A. The sequence goes on from JANQOD010000162.1 coordinate 7,554, forward strand.
ACCGATAAATTCTGAGCGCTCATCTTCATCAATTTTACGAATCTCTTTTTCTTGGAGGCTTCTGATGCGCTGCGCCTTGATAAAAATCTGATCGGTCAACGAAGGCAACCGCAATATGCGCCATGCCGAACCATAATCTTGACCTTTTTTTTTGAAAAGACTACGACATTGAACCATTACTTCATCGTACTGTTCTGAGGTAACCGACATCATATCACCTTAATTTGCGTAATTTTCGTTGCTAAATGGGTTCAAAAACCCTCGCCAAAGATAAACAAACCCGTAATAGAAGTTACCGAGATGACCATAAACTGTAAAGGCCGTCTTATAGACCTTTCCCTGCCAAGGGCAATGGGAATTCTCAATCTTACCCCTGATTCTTTTTATGACGGAGGAAAATATACCACCCACAAAGCCATTCTCTCCCAAGTTGAAAAAATGTTGTCTGATGGGGCCACTTTTATCGATGTGGGCGCTTATAGCTCAAGGCCCAATGCTTCGCATGTTTCTGAAGAGGAGGAACTAAAAAGGATAGTCTCAACGGTTGAAGGAATTCTTCGAGAATTTCCTGGATCACTGGTATCTATCGACACCTTTCGAAGTAAAGTGGCTTCTGAATGCTTGGAAGCCGGGGCGGCCCTCATCAACGATATTTCTGCCGGAGGTCTCGATGACGAGATGTTCGATACTATTGCAAAGTACCAGGTGCCGACGATTTTGATGCATATGAGGGGCAATCCACAGAATATGCTCGACAATACCCAATACGACAATTTGGTCAAAGAAGTGGTTCATTATTTTTCTAAAAAGATTGCCCTGGCCCGGTCAAAAAAGATCAATGATGTCATCATCGACCCGGGATTCGGTTTTTCAAAAACCTTGAAACAAAACTACCTGTTGTTTTCACAATTAAGGTTGTTGCACCACCTAAAAGCCCCTATATTGATAGGGGTAAGCAGAAAGTCGATGGTCTATAAACTTCTGGGAACGCAGCCCCAGCATGCCCTAAACGGTTCTACTTGCCTACATACCACAGCGCTTTTACAAGGGGCACAAATACTTCGGGCACATGATGTGAAAGAAGCGATCGAGTGCATTAAAATGGTAGAAGAGATCAAGGCTCAAAACGGTATGTTGCCTTAAACCCATTTTTGTTAATTTTACAAAAACGCACCCACGGTTGGACTTTCTTAATTTTCTAGAATTTAAAATTACCGATGTCATTGACATCTTTCTTGTCGCCGTTCTGCTCTATTACATCTACAAACTGGTCAAAGGTACGGTGGCCATCAACATTTTTATTGGCATAGTGATTGTTTGGGCCCTCTGGAAACTGACCGAACTATTACAAATGAAAATGATCAGCAGCATGGTCGGCGGCTTTATGAACATTGGCCTAATTGCACTGATCATCGTATTTCAGCAAGAGATCAGAAAGTTTTTATTGTTGATAGGGTCTACCAATTTTGCCAGAAAAAGAGGCTTTATCAGGCATTTCAAGTTCTTAAGGCAAGATGCGCTATCCTTAGCGACCAATGTCGATGCCATAATAGGTGCCTGCAAGAATATGAGCGTGAGCAAAACCGGTGCCATTATTGTCATTGAACGCAGCAACAGTCTTGATTTTGTCAAATCTAGCGGTGATAAAATGAGCATTGAGGTCACCCAACCCATTATTGAAAGCATCTTTTTTAAGAACAGTCCACTACATGATGGGGCGGCCATTGTACAAGACAACTATATAACGGCCACCCGTGTAATTTTGCCCGTTTCGAACGAACGTAACATTCCACTACGTTTTGGCCTACGACATCGGGCAGCTGTCGGCATCACCGAAAAAACAGATGCTGTTTGCCTAGTGGTCAGTGAAGAGACCGGCTTGATCTCTTATATCAAAAGCGGTGAGTTTGTATTGTATAAAGGTTTGGATGATTTGACCGAAAAAATCAAAAAAGATTTGGCCTGATGCGGTGTAAAAATTGCGAACACAGTTTACGCACCGATTATAGCTATTGCCCAAATTGTGGCGCCAAGGTCATTCGCAACCGCATCACTTTTAGAAATTTATGGTACGATATAATAGAGCGGTATTTCAACCTTGACAATACTTTTTTAAAAACCTTCATACACTTGTTGAAAAAACCAGAACTGGTCATTGAAGGGTATATCTACGGAACAAGAAGAAAGTATTTAAATCCGATCGGTTATATCGCCATTGCGCTTACCCTTTCAGGAATCAGCCTTTTCATCATGAAAAACTACGCATGGGACAAAATTGATTTTGACGGAATTGGTGGCAGGATGAGTTCAGAAGCGGTTCAAAAAATAATGAACTTCTCTTTAGACTATAATTCTTTTATTTATTTAATGTATGTTCCGATAATAGCAATGGTCGGTTATTTGACCTTTAATAAAAAAAACTATTTTCTCTCAGAGCATTTGGTGGCGAGTCTTTATATACTTGCCAATTTCAGTATTCTTTCTTTTTTCTTCTCTACTATTTTTTTACTGGTCAGTCCTGAAAATTATTTTCAGTCGTCATTTTTGGTCATAGCATTTATAATGATCTATAGCATTTACGTATATGCCAGGGTTTCAAATTTTGGTCTTTCAAAGAATATCATAAGGGGGTTCGCATATTTTGCGCTCTTTACGATCGGCTTCTTCGGTGTTTCAATCTCCTTGAACATCATCATGCTTGTCTTAGGGGTGATCGAACCAAAAGATCTATTGCCTAAATAACACTCAGGCCACCTCTTCGACCATAAATTGGGCTTCATACAGGTCACGGTAATAGCCCCCTCTCTTGAGCAGTTCTTTATGGGTGCCCATTTCAACGATTTTGCCGGCATCCATCACCAAAATCTTATCGGCCCTTTTGATGGTCGCCAATCTATGGGCAATGATAATACTGGTGCGGCCTTGGGTAATTCTGTCAGTGGCCTGTTGTATCAGTTGTTCTGAATACGTATCAACTGAGGAGGTGGCCTCATCTAGCACCAAAATACTCGGATTGCTGACATAGGCCCTTAAGAAGGCTATCAACTGTCGCTGGCCACTTGAAAGCATGGTGCCCCTTTCCTTGACGTTGTATTCATATCCGCCCGGAAGGCTCGAGACAAACTCGTGCACCCCGATTTGCTTTGCTGCATCTTCAATCTGGGCCAAACTTATAGAATCGTCCCTAAGTGAGATATTGTTGGCAATGGTATCGGCAAAAAGAAATACATCTTGCAACACCACAGCAATATTTGAACGCAACGCTTTCAATGAATATTCACGTAGATCGACTCCATCGACCAATATCGCACCGGCGTTTATTTCATAAAAACGGTTGAGTAGATTGATAATGGTCGATTTACCCGCACCAGTGGCCCCAACAATGGCCACGGTCTCACCAGCTTTTGCCTCAAAGGAAACACCATGAAGCACTTCTTCGTTCTCGACATATCCAAAACGCACATCAGAAAAAGTAATGTCGCCGCGTACCTTTTCAATTTCAAAAGTACCAGTATCGGCGATATGACTCTGGGTATCCAAAATCTTAAAAACACGATTTGCGGCCACCATGCCCATTTGAAGGGTATTGAACTTGTCGGCAATCTGTCTGAGTGGTCTGAAAAGCATGCTTGAAAGCAAAATGAACGAAAAGATGGTACCATATTCTTCTGCAGAGACATTTGATACGTTTTGCAATCCTCCGAACCAAACAATGAGTCCGACCGTAATGGAAGAGACAATCTCGGCCACTGGAAAGAAAATTGAATTGTACCAAACCGTTTTCAGCCATGCATTTTGGTGTTTTTCATTAATGGCCCTGAATTTTTCCTTTTCGATCTTTTCACGGTTGAACAATTGCACGATTTTCATACCTGCCAAGCGCTCTTGAACGAATGAGTTAAGATTGGCCACTTGGGCGCGCACCTCTATAAAGGCGACTTTCATGGCCTGCTGAAAAAGACGGGTAGCATATAAGATGACGGGCAACACCCCAAAAACGATAAGGGCCAGTTTCCAGTTTATGATCAGCATAATGGCCGCCACTACGAACATCTTCAATAAATCGGCCACGATCACAAAAAAACCTTGGCTAAAAATCTCACCGATGCGCTGCATATCGGCCACTGCCCGCGTGACCAAAACCCCGATCGATGAGGTATCGAAATATCCCATCTTGAATTTCGTCATGTGTGCAAAGAGCCTGATACGAATATCTTTGATGACCGATTCACCCAGCCAGTTCGCATAATAATTGAACAGCAATTGACAAACCACTTCACCTACCAGTACACCCAACAAGGCCTTAATCAGAAATTGTAACCGCTCCAAATCTTTGTCGGTGATGGCGGTATCAACAATATCTCCAACAATGATGGGGGTCAACACGGCAAAAGCTGACAACAATATGGCCGCCAAGGCCACCCCGACAAATGTCAGCCGGTAGGGTTTGGTATGCTGAAACACCCTTTTAAAGAGTCTAAAATCAAAGGCCTTGCCCAATTCAGCTTCCACACTCATATGTAAATGGTTTCCGGGTATTTTATCTTGGTCAAATATAATCCTTTTGCCGGCACCGATACCCCAGCTTTTCCACGGTCTTTACTTTCAATTATGGCCCTTATGCCTTCGGGTTCCATTCTGCCCATACCTACCTCCAGCAAAGTACCCACCACGGCACGCACCATATTTCGTAAAAATCTATCGGCTGTAATGGTGAATACCAATTTTTCTTTCCCTTTTTCCCAATAGGCCTGCTTTATCAAGCATATGAAGGTCTTCACATCGGTATTCGATTTTGAAAAACACTCGAAATCGTCATACTCCATCATGATCGATGCTGCTTTGTTCATGTAATCGAGCTGCAATGGAGACCATACGAAGTGGGCCGAATCTTTATAAAAGGGATTTTTCTTTTGAACTATCCAATATTCGTAGGTTCGCTCTATTGCATCGAAACGGGCGTGGGCCTCTTCGGTCACTTGAAAGATTTCACCGATTGCGATATCCTCTGGCAAGAAACTGTTCAGACGGTGCACCAATTCTACCGCTTCCAGTGTTGTGTCGACATCGAAATGGGCGAACATCTCTTTGGCATGTACCCCGGTATCTGTGCGCCCGGCCCCGATAACTGAAATTTCTTGTCGCGACAAGGTACTAAGTGCCCGTTCAAGCACTTGTTGAACGGTTAGGGCATTGGGTTGGTTTTGCCAGCCATGATAGGCTTTTCCGAAGTAGGCGAAACGGATGAAATATCTCAAACGAAACGTTTATTTTTAACGGCCTAAAGATAATTCAAACCCCAGCAAGCATGACAGAAACCCTTTTTTTTAGCATATTTTTAGCGTTATGACAAAGATTTTACTGCTCTCTGATACGCATGGCCACATCGATGAGGCCATTCTGAAATATGCGAAACAGGCCGATGAGATATGGCATGCAGGTGATATTGGCGATCTATCGGTCACCGATAAGTTAAAACAGTTGAAACCAGTACGTGGCGTTTTTGGCAACATAGACGATCATGTTATCCAGAAAGAATTTCCTGAGCATAACCGGTTTTTCTGTGAAAAGGTGGCTGTGTGGATCACACACATTGGGGGGTATCCGGGAAATTACAACATAAGGGTCAGGGAAGATATCAGAAAGAGCCCCCCAAAGCTCTTTATATCTGGGCATTCGCACATATTAAAAGTGATGAACGATAAAAAATTGGGGCTGCTGCATATGAATCCGGGTGCTTGTGGCAGGCAAGGTCTGCACAAAATACGCACCATGTTACGGTTTGTGATCGATGGCGAAAACATAATGGATCTAGAAGTTATTGAACTCGGAAAAAGATAACACGCAAACACTTTTTTTATTGGGGACCATTCTTTTTATCGAAAGCAAGAAATTTCTTGATTCGCTTTCCAAAAAGAAGAAATCAAAAATTCATTTTACTCACTTCAACCGCACCGATCCCTTTTAAATTCTAAAAAACGGGCAAACCAAAAAGGTGATTCGACAGGGGCATGAAACTGCCCGATTCGGAAAAACTCTGAAACTATAACACATAAAAATCCCGATGGTTGTCATCGGGATTTTCGCACTAATACTACTAAGATGTTAGGTTCAACGCAATCGATCGACAGATTTTACAAGATCTTCATCCTTTTTGATGGCCCTGTTCGCCAAGACCAGAAAAACGATAGAAAATACAGGAATCAGCATCCCAATACCCTTCTCAGAAATGGTGTTTTCTCCGGATAAATTTAGTGATCGGTAAACGAAAAATCCTAGTAAAAAAAGGTTCAATATGATGTTCAATCTGTTCACCACAAATTGATTTTGTCTTTTTTTATACATGAAAATTGCCAGAACCGCCAATAATGCCGAAGCATAAAAGGCAATGCCCATAAAAATATCGTGACGTACAAATATGGTCTTGCCATCAGGATCGACCCAAAGGTTCAGAAAAAAAGAAGCGACCCCGCCTAAAAGGGCCACTGCCAACATGTATAACGTCTGAACTCTTTGAATCATTGTTCAATCAAATTACAGACCGCAAAAATAAATGTCTTTTTATCCATTTAAAAATTTTTGTCCATAATGTTGGGCAAAATTATCATGTGAAAGAAGGTGGTCAAAGTAGTGTGTATACGTGCATTTGCTCAAAAAACATGTATTGTTCAAAAATAATTCGTATTATTGTAGCGTTATTGACTTGTATACTTACCCAGGGAATACTTTCCCACCGTAATACCCAAATAACAACTACTTCATAATTCAATTACGAAATAAAGTCTAATATATTCATTGATTAATGTTTGAGATTTCCGATCTAAAGGCAAAAAAGCTTCCTGAACTACAGGAAATTGCCAAAGAATTGAACGTACCCAAGTTCAAGACCATGAAAAAGCTTGATCTCGTCTATCAAATTTTAGATGTTCAGGCCTCCAACCCAAAAGCGGTAAAAGAATC
>JANQOD010000239.1 GCA_028289745.1 Allomuricauda sp.
ACCGTTGCAAGAGACCCCACTTGATATGGGACCCTTGGAATTCAGTGCCGGCAGTCACGAAATTTTAGAAGGCAGGGAACTGTCCATTAGCGATGATAGCGAGGTCTTGATCCAAAAGCGCCTAAAAGTCACCGATTGCAAACATGTCATCGAACCTTTTGACTTAGGTGAAATAAGTTTTCATTCGGGTTGGGTCTTCCATCGTGCCGGTGCCAATACAACGGCCCAAATGCGAAAGGTCATGACCATCATCTATATGGATAAAAACATGAAATTGAAAGCACCCAAAAATGACGGCCAACTGAACGATTGGAACACCTGGTGCCCCGGTGCAGAAATCGGTGAGATCATCAACACCCCGCTAAATCCGGTGCTTTATTAAAATGAATACCATCAAATACCTATGCGTATTGAGAAAAACGTCAGAAATTGTTGATACTACCTAAAAAGGTCTATAGTATTGAAGTAACGTAATGATCTATGAAGCCTTTCTTTCCGTTATTTTTTGTCATTGTTTGTTTGGGGGTCACCGCCCAAGATGCCGGGCCGAACATCCATACCATCAAGAGCATGGCCTCCACCTATGTTGCCCCAAGGGATGTCTATGTGCGGTTGCCCCAAAAGTACAGTGACGATACTTCCTATGCCGTGCTATATATGCACGATGGGCAAATGCTCTTTAGCACCCAAGAAACATGGAACGGCCAAAACTGGGGGGTCGATCAAACCATTGATAGCCTTGTCAATAAGGGAACGATCCACGATGTCATCGTAGTGGGCATTGCCAATGTAGCTGCTGCCCGACACGCCAATTACTATCCTCAAAAACCCTTTTTATCCCTCCCATCGGCAGTAAAAGATTCATTGTTGGCCGTTTCAAGAGGTGATGCCAAATTATTTGACAAGCCCGTAAATTCAGATGATTACTTAAAATTCTTGGTGTTTGAGGTAAAGCCCTTTATCGACCAAAAGTATGCCACCAAAACAGAAAGTGAACATACCTTCATAGCAGGTTCAAGTATGGGAGGCCTGATCTCTATGTATGCTTTTTTTGAGTATCCCGAAGTCTTTGGTGGGGCGGCATGTCTTTCCACACATTGGATCGGTGGTTTTGCCGATAATGCCATCATTCCGAATAGCTTTAAGGCCTATATCGAAAATAGAAAGACATTGATAAAAGGCAGAAAGTTATATTTTGATACGGGTACCGAAACACTGGATCGCCATTATGGTACCCATCAACAAGACATCGATGCGCTGTTCAACGAGCAAACCGTATTGGGCAAGCACTATTTGAGCAAGGTCTTTGACGGTGCGGCCCATACAGAGAACGATTGGAAAACACGTTTTCACCACCCCATACAATTCTTGTTACAAAAAGAGTGACACAAGGGTGCTGCCCACTGTCATTTGATTTCGTTATATTTCAAAAAAATCCTTACCCCGCACCCAAGGGGTGGTTACGGTAATTGCTCGGGCTATGAAATTTGATGACATTGCGTCTTTTAACGAATACACCAATGCCAGAAAGCCAAGGCACCGGTTTATCGACATCGGTACATATCCCCAAGACTTCTTGCTGTCATCCCCTGCGGTCTATCCGAACTTCTATCGTATTTCCATCAAGTACGGGTTAGAAAATGATAAGAAAAAGGGGTATATGTACTTTTCAAGTCCCAACCAGCCCATTGAATGGAAAACCGATACACCTTGGAAAGGCTACTACATCAACATTACGGAAGAATTGATCGCCAACAACCAACATTTGCACTATTCATTCTTGAATTATGGATTGCATGAACCCCTATTTCTAAAAAAAGAGGAAGAGGCGATCATTACACAACTGTTTAAAGAAGCATTGAAAGAATATGATAAAGCTATTTTTTCAATCGATCTGTTGCTCGCTTACGCCAATTTACTTTTTGCACACGTGGCCCAGTTCTATAAAAGGCAATTCGGTGAACGCAAAGAGCAGTATAGCAAATTAGTGGGTGATTTCTTTTCCTTACTCGATAACTATTACGTTCAACATGGTGAAGACAGCAAAACGGTTCAGCCCTCCGTACATTATTTTGCCGATCGATTGAACGTGACCCCCAATTATTTGAGCGATGTCATTAAATTTTACACGGGCAAGCCCGCTTTAGAACATATTCACCAGCATATCGTCAAAGTGGCCAAATCATTGTTGGTTCAGAAAAAGACCACTATTTCAGAAATTGCCTATCGGCTCGGTTTTGAATATCCGAATTATTTTTCCCGTCTTTTTCGCAAAGTGACCGGTGTCTCTCCCTCAATTTTTTCCAACCTGTAATTTGTATCCTTTTTACCTTCATTTGTTTCCATATCCCCTTGCTAAAACAAAAGACCTTTGCGCTATAGAAAACTCGATTAAAATCTTATCGCTATGGCTTTTGAAAAAACGTTGGACTATACCATTGCCGACACCCTTACGGGCAGAATGGGTGAAGAGGCTTATAAAAAGGCAATTGAGCAGCAAAAAACCATTTCTGAACAAGCGTATGCCACAATAAAATACCTGGCAGCGTTTGCCGTTCGCCCCATGTTCAGAACACCGGTACACAAAACCCCTTCAGACCACGGCATGGATGTGTGGGAGGATGTATATTTTCCATCAGCTGACGGGGTTCCTCTTGAGGGCTGGTACATCCCTTCGGTAAAAGGTGAATCAGATAAACTGATCATCATCAACCATCCGATGCCGATGAGTCGTTCGGGCTTCACCGGACATTTTGGAGAACCCTTCTCAGGAGTCGATACCCTTGAAATTGATTTTGTGGCACATATGGGCCACCTCTCAAGGGCCGGTTATAACATTTTGGCCTACGATTTGAGAAACCATGGCAATAGTGGAACTGCCAATGGCGGAATCTGTGGTATTGGCAGATATGAGTGGCGTGATGTCGTGGGCGCCCAGCAATATGTGCAGCGCCACCCGAGAATGAGCAAAATGAAGTGTGGGCTGTACAATCGATGTACCGGCGGGAATGCTGCGTATGAGGCCATGTATCGACGCCCTGACCTGTTTAAGGATGTGCTCTGCTTTTTCGGCCCCATGACCGTTTCAATGACCGCGCTGATGACTTCTTTCGCCGGCCTTATGGGATTGGATAACTACATGGAACTGATGGATCTTGAACAACTGAAACTAGGTGGTTTTACCAATGGGGAAATGCACCCGCAGCAGTACGCACATGCGGTAGAAGTACCCTACTTCATGGCGGAAGTTCTGGATGATATTTGGACAGACAACCCCAAGGATGCCCAAGAAATCTTTGACAACATACGCTCAAAAGATAAAGAACTGTTATGGATCGAAGGAACGAACCGTAGGTTTGATGGCTATAACTACTTCGGTGTACACCCAGAAAAAATGATCGCTTTCTTCGATACGCATATGCAATAAAAAATACTGCGAAAAAGGTATACATGCATTAACGGTCTGGGCGAACACCCAGACCGTTTTTGTGTTTAATTGAGTATCTTCAAAACCGGAAAGCAATGGCGATTACACCGTATACGCATTTCATAGTAAACCAATGGAACACATTTAGAATAGCATGAAACAACTACTTGTCTTGACCCCAATATTCCTTTTCTGTTTGTTCAAAACACCGCTGTTGGCCCAACAGAGTGATTTTATTGAAGACTATGTAGAGCGATTGGAAAATTCCCGTAAATACTTACTTCTTGTGGCAGAAACAATGCCCGAAGACAAATACGGCTTTAAAGCATCGCCAGAGTCGTTGACCTTTGCCGAGAATTTAATGCATATCGGCTATGCGATGGATTGGCA
>JANQOD010000255.1 GCA_028289745.1 Allomuricauda sp.
AAACAACGATACGTTCAGCGGGTTGCCTGCCGGAAATTATTATGTGCGGGTCACCAGCCAAGACTGTATTGCGGTTGAGGCCGTGCCACAAATTGTAGATCCCGTGCCGCTACAGATCGACAGGGAAGAATTTACCGATGTTACCTGTTCGGGAGAAGAAGATGGCACAATAACCGTCGAAGTGTCGGGTGGAACAGGGCAAATTCTGTATGCCATCACACCTAATTTAAACCAATTCGATACCGAGAACGCGTTCACAGATCTAGCACCTGGCGTATACGACGTAGTCGCACAAGACGAGAACGGTTGTTTTATTCCGTTCCAGTTTACGATAGCAGAACCCAACCCTGTTTCCGTAACCTCAACAAGCGTTTTACATGAGGTTTGCGCAGGAAGTGAAGATGGCTCCATAGAAATTGCCATTTCAGGGGGTACCGCACCCTATAGGGCCAGCCTTAACTCTAACAATGATGCAGATTTTGTCGATGGGCAGACGTTGTTCAGCAATTTGCCTGCGGGCACCCATGTGATCTTTGTAACAGATGCCCAAGATTGTGATGCCAATATCATTGTTGAAATCAATCCGGGCGTAAACCTGAACGCCATGGTCGAACCCATTTACGAATGCTCGGGCAATATACCCGATAACCGTATTGAGGTGTCGCTTGAAGACGCCACTGTCTCGGCAGATGTGCTGTATGCCTTAGACTCGACCGATCCCGCAGATATGCAATTGACGCCTGATTTCACCAATATGGCCCCCGGAGACCATTATTTGGCCATCGCGCACTCAAATGGTTGTATCAACACCATCGATTTTGAAATCATCGGTTTCGAGCCATTGACCTTGTCTTTACAACAGGGCAACATCAATGAAATTGTCGCCGAGGCCCAAGGTGGACTGGAAGACTATACTTTCTACTTCGGTGATGTCAACAATAGAACCGATAATTCTTTTTATATCAACCGAACAGATACGTATACCGTGACAGTGGTCGATCAAAACGGTTGTGAAATGTCAGCTGAGATATTTATGGAGTTTATCGATATCGAGATTCCCAATTACTTCACACCAGATGGTGATGGGGTAAACGATTACTGGCTTCCTGACAACTTAGAGGCTTTCCCCAATGCACTAATGATCATTTTCGATCGTTATGGTAGAGAGCTCTATAGGATGCGTTACGGGGACACTGGATGGAATGGAATGTATCAGAATTCTAACCTTCCTACCGGTGATTACTGGTATGTCATCAAACTTCAGGGAGAGAATGATGATAGGGAGTTAGTAGGACATTTTACCCTTTATAGATGATATAGAAGAACGTAACCTAAAGAAACATGTTTAAGAGAACCCAAATCTTAATAACGGTGCTGTTTGCAACAATGGGGGTCCAAGCACAAGAGCTGACCCTGCCACAGCACTCACAGTACAATGCCGATAATCCCTTTTTGATTTCGCCGGTATATGCGGGAATTGGAGACCACATCAAAGTTCGCTTGAACGGGTTGACGCAGTGGGTGGGCATTGAAGATGCGCCCGACACCCAAACCGCTGCTGCCGATGCGCGAATCGGGGATCGTTCGGGGCTGGGTATGTTTCTTTACAATGATAGTAACGGATATACCAAACAACGCGGTGCAAGGGTTTCGTTCGCCCACCATTTGACCTTAGACCGATATGATGACGAATTTCTTTCTCTTGGAATATCATACAACTTCAACCAGTTCAGAATTGATGTCAATAACTTCATTCCTGAAAACGGTCAGGTCATTACAGACGATCGGGCCACCACCAACCACAATTTCGATGTTGGGGTGCTTTATCGAAAAGATAGGTTTTTTCTAACCCTGAACGCTGTGAACCTTCTTCCAAAGAATTTGGATAGTTTTGGGGTCAACCAAGTCTTTGAGCCCAACACGCTAAGAAACTATTTTGCCTATGTGGGCTACAGCTTCATGAAAAATAAAAACAGTAAGCTTGAAATAGAGCCTTCTGTCTTCTTTCAGTGGTTCGAAAGTGATAATCGTTCCGTTACCGACCTCAACGCCAAGTTTCGCTTTCATGATTTTGAGGACTATTACTATGTCGGCGCCACCTACCGCTTCTTGAACGACCCGGATCAGCCCCTGACACCCCTTTATCTATCGCCTATGGCCGGTTTGAAAAAAAGTAATTTTTATTTCGGTTACTCGTACCAAATCTTGACCAATGAAATTGCCGGGTTCAACATAGGTACGCACGTAGTGACCGTGGGCATGGATCTGTTTCAAGGTATCAGTAACTGCCGCTGCACCTATTAAAGTTTGCAGACTTTGACGTAATTTTGCCCTTTTGTAAGC
>JANQOD010000279.1 GCA_028289745.1 Allomuricauda sp.
CGTACCGGTGTTGAACATGGTATTGATGGCCGTTTTACTGTGGTCACCCATCATGAGCCCACAAAATTGCAGTCCTGTTTGGTCAAAAGTTTGGGTGGCATAGTTCCAAAGCCGTACTTTGGCGTAATTGTTCTTAAGATTCGAGTTGTTCGAGTCTGCCCCGATATTGCACCATTCACCCAATACCGAATTGCCCAAATACCCCTCATGGCCCTTGCTCGAATAGCCAAAAATGACCGAGTTGTTGATCTCGCCGCAGACCTTGCCGTAGGGACCTACCGTGGTCGGACCATAAATCTTGGCGCCCATCTTGACCACGGCCTTTTCACAAAGGGCAAAACCACCACGAATAAGGCTCCCCTCCCAGACCTCTGCATTTTTGCCGATGTATATGGGGCCATTGGCCGCATTTAGAATGCTGTACTCGATTTTGGCTCCCTCTTCGACAAAAATATGCTCTGGGTGCACCAAATGGTTGGTCCTTGAAATCGGGGCGCTTTTTCTGCCTTTGACAAGAAAGTCAAAGTCGGCCTTTAATGCCTCCCCGTTTCTTGAAAAAATGTCCCAAGTGTTTTTGATTATGAACAATTCCCCTTCAAAACCAATCCGTTCATGATCATCTAAATCAAAAACTTTCTCAGGATCGCCCGTAGCAAAGGCAATCACTTCTTCTTCACCGATCAATGCCTGATTTGGTTTGAGTTCGATTACCGCTTTCACCAATGCCTCATTGGGCAAAACGGCACCATTGATCACTATGTTTTCAGCTTCCTTTTTAAGAGGATATTTGATGGATAGATATTCTTCGGTCAAAGAACTTGTCGAGGTTTGCAACCACTTTTCCCATTTCTCCCGAATGGTGAGAATGCCGATCCTAATGTCTGCGACCGGACGCGTAAAGGTAAATGGCAGCAGTGCCGTTCTGCTGTCGCCGTCAGATAGAATATAGTTCATTGTATGGCCTTAATTCTTTGTAAAAATAAAAGACGCCCCCGACCAAAGGTGGGAGCGTCCTGTATATTTTGCCAAAAACTCGTTATTCTGCTTCTTTTTCTTTTTTGGCAGGTTTTTCGAATTTCTTGTATTTGTTCTTGAACTTATCGATTCGACCAGCGGTATCGACCAATTTGGTCTTACCGGTATAGTAAGGATGTGAGGTTCTTGAGATTTCCAATTTTACCAATGGATATTCAGTACCATCAACAGTTATGGTCTCTTTTGCTTCTGCAGTTGACTTGGTAATAAACACGTCATCGTTCGACATGTCTTTGAACGCCACAAGTCTATAATTTTCAGGGTGTACGCCTTTCTTCATCTTCAGAGTATCTTAAAGTCGAGATTTTCAGGCTGCAAATTTAAGTATTTTTTATTTTCCGACAACCCAAAAACCTTGAAAAAGAAAAAACTGTACCTTTAGGTGTAACAATTTTGGTAGATTGTTAACCAATAACCTGTAATCAACTTAAATATTTAAAAAATGGAAGGACAACAACCTAAAACTGGAAAATATGCATTGAATTATGGCTTGATATTAGGGCTTGTATCGGTCGTTTTTAGCGTATTTCTTTATGTGCAAAAAGCACATTATGAGCAAAACTGGGCAGTAACCGGCATCGGATTTCTTATCATGGTGGTCATAGTGGCCATTGCGGTAAAAAACTTTCGAAAAGCAAATGGTGATTTTCTAAGCATCGGCCAAGCCCTAAAGATAGGCACGGGTGCGGCAGTAATTGCCGGTATTATTGGCATTATTTATTTTTTGATTCAATCGAATCTGATAGAACCAGATTTTATGGAGAAAGCAACTGCCATAGCCAAAGAAAAAACCTTTGCGGAAAATCCGAATATAACCGAAGAACAATGGCAACAGGGCGTAGAAATGCGCAAAAAATTTGCTTGGCTTACGTACCCGATAATACTTATTTTCAATACTATCATGGGATTGATAGCTGGTCTTATCGCCGGCCTCATCTTCAAAAAGGCCAAACCTGCGTACTAAACCAAAAAATGCTACTTTTGAAGGGAATTCGAGAATCGAGCAATGCAGCTATCTGTTGTAATTCCTTTACTTAACGAGCAAGAATCACTGACAGAACTATATGATTGGATTGCAGCTGTTATGCAGTCCAATCATTTTTCTTATGAGATCATTTTTATCGATGATGGTAGTGGCGATGATTCATGGAAAGTCATTCAGTCACTTGCCTCAAAAGATCAAAATGTCAAGGGACTTCGTTTTCTCAAAAACTTTGGAAAATCACAGGCATTGCACGCCGGTTTCAAAGAGGCCCAAGGCGATGTCATCATTACCATGGATGCCGATCTACAGGATAGTCCGGAAGAAATTCCCGAATTGGTACGATTGATCGAAGAGGAGGGCTTTGATATCGTATCGGGATGGAAGAAGAAACGCTACGATTCGATCATTACCAAAAATCTGCCTTCAAAACTCTTCAATTGGGCTGCAAGAAAAACTTCAGGGGTACGGTTACACGATTTCAATTGTGGCCTAAAAGCGTTCAAAAAAGAGGTGGTCAAGACCATTGAAGTGTCGGGCGAAATGCACCGTTACATACCCGTATTGGCCAAAAATGCAGGGTACTCGAACATCGGTGAAAAAGTAGTTGTGCACCAGGCCAGAAAGTATGGCAAGACAAAATTTGGGGCAGACCGTTTTCTTAACGGTTTTTTAGATTTGATCACTATCTGGTTCGTCACCAAGTTCGGCAAACGGCCCATGCACCTGTTTGGTGCCCTGGGGGTATTGATGTTTTTGGTCGGTTTTGGTTTTGCCCTTTATCTGGGCATAGACAAACTGTTTTTGGATCCGACCGGTAGGTTGATCACCGATAGGCCACAATTCTACATATCGCTCACCGCCATGATTCTTGGCACACAACTGTTTATGGCAGGATTTTTAGGCGAATTGATCACCCGCTCGAAAAAAACAGGTCACGGCCATTATACCATCAGTGAGACCATTAATCTTTGATGGTGAACACCCCATGAAATCTTTGTAGTTTTGCAACATTAAAACCTTTGTTTCCATGGATTCAGTTTTAGAGACTGCCCAATCGTGGCTAACCGATTTTTTTGAGCCCGAGGTCAAGAAAGAAGTACAACATCTTATCGATAACGACCCTGAAGAACTCAAAGAACGTTTTTATAAAAATTTGGAGTTTGGCACCGGTGGCATGCGTGGTGTGATGGGTGTGGGCACCAATAGAATCAACAAATATACATTGGGCAAAAACACCCAAGGCCTGAGTAACTATCTAAAGAAACAATATTCGAACGAAGCCATCAAGGTGGTCATCGCCTACGATTGCCGCCATAATAGTGACACATTGGCAAGAATCGTGGCCGAGGTGTTCGCTGCCAATGGCATAAAGGTTTTTCTGTTTTCTGAATTGCGTACCACCCCTGAACTATCTTTTGCGGTAAGGCATCTAAGCTGTCATGCGGGTATTGTACTGACCGCCTCGCACAACCCACCTGAATATAACGGTTATAAGGTCTATTGGACAGACGGTGGCCAGATCGTGCCCCCCCAAGATGGTGATATCATCGCAGAAATCAATGCCTTGAATTTCAACGATGTCAATTTTGATGCAAATGAAAGCTTGATCGAACCTATCGATAAAGAAGTGGATGAGGCTTTTTTCGAGGCCTCGGTCAACAACGGAAGTTTCAATGCAGCGGGCAAAGATGATTTTAAGATCGTGTTCACTTCCATTCACGGTACGTCGATCACCGCGATTCCCGAAGTCTTGAAACGGGCCGGGTACAAAAACGTGACCGTCATCAAAGAGCAGGCCATACCAGATGGTAATTTTCCAACGGTCGAATCACCCAATCCAGAAGAACCGGAAGCACTGAAGATGGCCATCAAAAAAGCAGTGGAAATCGGTGCAGATATGGTCGTGGGCACCGACCCTGACAGCGACCGCTTGGGCATTGCCGTAAGAAATACACAAGGTGAAATCGAATTGCTCAACGGTAACCAGACCATGGTGATGATGACCAAGTTTTT
>JANQOD010000281.1 GCA_028289745.1 Allomuricauda sp.
ATCGTTGGCCAGTTGCTCGGCCCATTCTTCTTGTGTCAAATCTGCCATTTTTACAAGTTTAAATTTGTCAAAAATAAAAATCCGAAGCATAGCTCCGGATTTAAATCGCTGTATTTTTTGTATCAGACCTTTATAGAACATCCAATGGCCCTGGTCGTGGCCACCTCAATTTCGTTACCGGCCAACATCGCATCGACGGCATTCTCAACATATTTGTCCTCGACTTGGGCCGCACTTTGATAGTTGTCATCTATGGCACCAATGTACCTGACGATATTTCCGCCGGTCGTTTTTTCGAGCAAGAATACATGGGGTGTTCTTTTAGCCCCGTACTGTGGATAGATTTCTTGCCCCTCATCCAACAAATACGGAAAAGTGAAACCCTTCTCGGCCGCACGTTGCTTCATGGCTTCAAAATTGTCTCCGGGCTGCACTTGGGGGTTGTTCGGATTGATGGCAATCACAGGAACTCCCAGCGGCTTGTACTTTGCATCCAATGCGATGATACGGTCTTCATAGGCGACCGCATATGGACAGGTATTACAGGTGAAAATGATCAAAAAGCCTTTGGCGTCACCATAATCGGAAAGGGAAACCATACCGTCATCAATATTCTTCAACGAAAAGTCTGTTGCGACATCACCGATATCGTAGCCTTCGACCGCCGGGCCCGATAGTTGGGTAAAGGCCCCAAATACAAAAACCAATAGCAATGTGCCAATTGTTCTTAATGTCTTCATATGTGAAATTTTATAACATTTTATCTATTTCCTGTATCAGTTCTTCATAGGTAAGGCCCCGTTCAAAAAAAATGCGCTGGCCGTTTTTATAGATCAGTGTGGCTGGAATGCCCCCGCCCCAATCTTCATCAACCTTTGGGATCCAATCATTCATGTCGGGGTCATCAAGGATAATGACCTTTGATTGGATGTTTTTCCTCTCTACAAAAGGTTCTAGCTTTGATTTCCACATTGAGGGCATGTCTAGACTTACCAGCAGTACCTCGACCCCTTGGTCTTTTTGTTCGGCATTGACCTTTTCAAAATAAGGCAGCTCTTTGATACAGGGTTTGCACCAAGTCGCCCAGAAATTGATTACATGAACTTTGTCGTCAACCTTGTTCAAATAGGGTTTGAATCCATCAAAACTATATACAGGGAACTTGACCTGTACCGGTGGCTGAGGTGCCTCGGCATTGGCATATACGGGCGCAGTGTCCACATCTTGATTTTTTTGCCCCCTGTTTTTGCAAGCTGTCAGCAATAACATTGAAAAAACACCAAGAAAAACCAAACGATTCATAGACTGCATTTTAGACCCGTAAATTTAACCAATGGCCTGACCGGCTTTTTTGTTTTTAACAAAACTTTATCGCATACCGATTTGTTAGATCACCAAAAATAATAATATATTTGTATATACAATTATTGTAATGACATGAATGTAGAGAAGGTCATCAAAACAACCAAAAAAATTCCATTGGAATCGAGAACCCTGATTCATATGACCTTGGTACACCACAAAGTCAACGAGATATTGGCCAGCGCCCTCAAACCTTTTGGGATTTCTTTACAGCAATTTAATGTTCTGCGAATTTTGAGAGGGCAAAAAGGGTTACCGGCCAACCTCTTTACCCTCAATGAGCGTATGGTCACCAAAATGAGCAATACCACGAGATTGGTCGATAAGTTGATCGCCAAAGGATATGTTGACCGTACCATCTGCGAGGCCAATCGGCGTAAGGTCGAGATTACACTGACCGACAACGGTAGCACCGCTCTTTCTGAAATGGACATTGCCGTTGCCAATGCCGAAAAAATGGCCGTGCAACGATTTACAAAAAAAGAACTGGAAGAATTGAACAATTTATTGGATAAATTTTAAATGGAAACTGTACTCGAAAATAGAACTTGGCGTTATGCCACCAAGAAATTCGATGTCGACAAAAAGGTATCTGAACATGACCTGGAGTTATTGTTGGAAGCCACACGTTTGAGTGCCTCATCATATGGCCTGCAACCCTATCACTTATATGTCATCACCGAACAAAACCTGAAAGAACAGCTCAAGCCTGCCTCTTGGGGGCAATCACAAATCACCGATGCTTCCCATATCATCGTATTTGCCAACAAAACCGATTTCGGAGAGGAGTTGATGGATGCATATGTGCAAAATGTGAGCAAGACCCGAAACATTCCTGAAGAGAATTTAAAGGGGTATCGTGATTTTATGAAATCAAAACTGCTGGATCTTTCACCGGAACAAAAAAGTGTTTGGACCTCAAAGCAGGCCTATCTCGCCTTCGGCAATATGATCCAGGCCGCTTCAGAATTGAAAATAGATACCTGCCCCATGGAAGGTTTTGAGGCCGCACAATACAACAAAGTTTTGGGTCTTGAGGATAAAAACCTCAACGCTGCCGTGGTATTGGCCATTGGGTACCGCTCAGAGAAAGATGAGACCCAGCATTTACCCAAAGTCCGTAAATCAAAAGAAGAATTATTCACTCATTTATAAAACAAAATCAATTATCAAAATCATGAAAAAGAATGTATCAAGTTTAGTATTGGCCTTGACCTTTGGCCTAACGGCCCTAGCGAACCCCGTTGAAGGGGAGAAAAAAGAAGTGAAGACCGATGCCAGCACTGTCACTTGGAAAGCCTACAAGGTAACAGGTTCACACACCGGAACAGTTGACCTAAAATCTGGGGCACTACTTTTCGATGACAACGGCAAATTATCTGGCGGTGAATTTGAGGTTGACATGACCTCATTGGTTTCAACAGACTTAGAGGGCGAGTATAAGGGCAAACTCGAAGGTCATTTAAAATCTGACGATTTTTTCGGTGTCGCCACCCACCCCACCTCCAAACTGATCTTCACCAATGTCAAGGCGTCTGGCAAAAACTCGTTTGAAGTGACCGGTGACCTGACCATTAAGGGCATCACCAAACCCGTAACCTTTGATGTGTCGATCTATGGCAGCAAAGCGACGGCCACTATGAAGGTTGACAGGGCACAATACGATGTGCGATATGGCTCTGGCAGCTTCTTCGAAAACCTCGGCGACAAGACCATCTATGATGAATTTGACATGGTCGTCGATCTAGAATTTTAAGAACTTGGTTTAGTGTTTGAAAATCCCGTCCATGGTTTTACCAGGGCGGGATTTTTTTATTTTCGTTTGCCAAAACCAAATTCCTTTCTATATTTGAAGCAATGAAACGAACAATCGTAAATACGTGGTGGTGGTTAAACTTACGTCGAACATCGTGAGCTAGTCCCTACTATATGAACATATACAAAGGCCTGTCATCACGACAGGCCTTCATTTTTATATCAATCCAAGATGAGATTCGAACTAAAAACGCATTACAAAAAAATACTGGCCGATACCATCACACCGGTCAGTGTATATCTAAAGGTACGTGACCGGTTTCCGAACAGTATTTTGTTGGAAAGTAGTGATTACCATGCCAACGACAACAGTTTTTCATATATCTGTTGCAATCCGATCGCTTATATAAAAGTGCAGGATGAAAAGATTATTCAACAATTCCCCGATGGCTCATTCGAAGAAACGAAGATCAAAGGGGATACCGACCTGACCGCCGTAATCGATCGTTTTGCCACACGTTTCTCTGTAAAAGGGCATGATTTCAAGTTCATCAACAACGGTCTTTTTGGGTATATTGCCTATGATGCCGTACGCTATTTTGAATCTGTGGAAATCTCGAAAAAGGAAAACGCCGTAGAAGTACCCGATATCTTCTATGCCGTTTATCAGAATATCATCGCCATCAACCATTTCAAGAACGAAGCCTATATTTTTGCCCACTGCCATAATGTCGAGAGCAACATTGAAGATATACACCAACTGTTGAAAGCAAGAAACTTTGCCACCTATACCTTCTCAAAGCAAGGTATGGCCGTTTCCAACCTTGAAGATGAAGAGTATCGTGAGCATGTGCGTTTGGCCAAAAAACACTGCCAACGTGGCGATGTGTTTCAATTGGTGCTCTCAAGACGGTTTTCCCAAAGTTTTAAAGGAGATGAGTTCAACGTCTATCGAGCTTTGCGCTCTATCAATCCCTCACCCTATCTTTTCTATTTTGATTATGGCGATTTCAAAATCTTCGGAAGTTCTCCCGAGGCACAATTGATCGTCAAGGATGGCAAAGCCGAGATACACCCCATCGCGGGCACCTACAAGCGCACGGGAAATGATGAGAAAGATGCCGAACTGGCCAAAAAACTGGCAGCTGATGATAAAGAGAACAGTGAGCACGTGATGTTGGTCGATCTTGCGCGCAACGACCTCAGCCGAAACGGCAATGCCGTGAATGTAGAGACCTATCGTGAGGTACAGTATTTCTCACATGTCATTCATTTGGTGTCAAAGGTAACGGGAAAAAAGAAAGCGGCCATCTCGACCCTGAAAATCGTGGCAGACACCTTTCCGGCGGGTACCTTGAGCGGGGCGCCGAAACACATGGCCATGCAACTCATTGAGAAGTATGAAAAGACCAACCGTGCCTATTATGGCGGGGCGATCGGTTTTATGGATTTTCAGGGCAATTTCAACCATGCCATTATGATCCGTACTTTTTTGAGCAAGAACCATTCCCTGCACTATCAGGCCGGTGCCGGTTTGGTAGCCGCTTCCGACCCTGATGCGGAACTACAGGAAACCTATAACAAATTGGGTGCCTTGAACAAGGCCCTTGAAATCGCTGAAAGGATCTAAAATGGGTAGAAGAGTTTTGATGATAGACAATTACGATAGTTTCACCTATAATTTGGTGCACTATTTAGAGGATCTTGATTGTGATGTGATGGTCAAACGAAATGACCAATTGACGTTGCAAAATGTGGAACCGTTCGATGAAATCGTATTATCGCCAGGACCTGGAATTCCTGATGAGGCCGGGCTGCTTAAACCGATCATTGAACGCTATGCCCCCAACAAACGTATTTTCGGAGTGTGCCTAGGGCAACAGGCCATCGGGGAGGTTTTTGGCGGCAGTCTTGTTAATTTAGACGAGGTCTATCATGGCATCGCCACCACGATAAAAATTACTGAAGATGATTACCTTTTCAAAGGTATTCCAAAAGAAATCGCAGTGGGCCGCTATCATTCTTGGGTAGTGCATCCTGACCTTCCTGAAGTGTTGGAGGCCACTTCTTTTGACGAAAACGGACAGGTCATGTCACTACGCCATAAAGAATATGATGTGCGGGCGGTGCAATTTCACCCTGAATCGGTGCTCACCCCCCATGGAAAACAAATGTTAAAAAACTGGTTGGAAAAATGAAAGAAACCCTTAATAGACTTATCAACCACGAAATCTTGACCAAAGAAGATGCTAAACAGATCCTGGTAAATATCGCCAAAGGCGAGTACAACACCAGCCAGATCGCGGCCTTTTTGACCGTGTATATGATGCGCAGTATCACCATCGAAGAGTTGGAAGGTTTTCGTGATGCCCTACTGGAACTTTGTCTTGCGATAGATTTTGGTGAATACAATGCAATCGACTTATGTGGTACGGGAGGTGATGGCAAAGACACCTTTAACATATCGACCCTCGCATCATTTGTTACCTCGGGGGCAGGCATAAAAGTGACCAAACACGGTAATTATGGCGTTTCCTCAAAGTGTGGCAGCAGTAACGTGATGGAATTTCTAGGTGTCAAATTCAGCAATGAGGCAGACTTCTTGCGGAGGTCCATTGAGGAAGCCGGAATCTGTGTGCTACATGCACCACTGTTTCACCCCGCCATGAAAAATGTGGCCCCCATCAGAAGGGAGCTGGCCGTTAAGACCTTCTTCAACATGTTGGGACCGATGGTGAACCCTGCCTTCCCAAAAAACCAAATGGTCGGGGTATTCAATTTAGAATTGGCAAGAATGTACGGCTACCTCTACCAGAACACCGATAAAACCTTTACGGTGCTGCACGCATTGGATGGGTACGATGAAATCAGTTTGACCGGCAGTACCAAAACCATTTCAAATGAAACCGAAAGCATGATAACCCCTGAAGATTTTGGAGTGGAACCCATTTCAGCTTCTGAGATTACAGGTGGCGATGATGTCGCCGGATCGGCCCGGATTTTTATGGCCGTGCTGAACGGCAAGGGTACCGAGGCCCAGAACAATGTGGTCTGTGCCAATGCCGGAGTGGCCATTGCCGTTCAGCACGGCCATAAAAATCCGGGCCGATCCGGCGACATCATCGCCACCTGTAATCTCAGAAGCTGAAATGGGTTCCACTCC
>JANQOD010000300.1 GCA_028289745.1 Allomuricauda sp.
GGCATAACAAGTGTGGCAACCATATTGGTCAGTTATATCATCAAACTTTTATCATAAATCATACCATGGAACAACAAAAATTACCAAACGTCACAACAGGTCTTATCTTGGGAATTGTCTCTTTTGTATGCTGTTGTGTAAGCTCAGGCATTGGCGGAATTTTAATGTCGGGCATCGCTTTTTTTCTCTTAAGAAAGGATGAAAGAACGTATGCCTCCAATCCAGAGCTATATTCCAATTTCAGTCAGCTCAAGACCGCTAAAATTATTGCCATAATCGGACTGGTAGTTGGTGCAATCACTCTAATTTGGACTATCTATTCCATCCAAAAAATGGGAGGTATCGATGCATACATGGAACAGGTGAGGCAAATGATGGAACAATTCGGAGAGTAGGGGAATAACCAACAAATTTTATTTCTTATGGAAAACAACACCAACAAACCACCAAAACCAGATAACTATTTGGTATGGGCCATTTTGAGCACTGTTTTGTGCTGTATCGTCACCGGCATACCCAGTATCATCTACGCCTCAAAAGTGAATGAGGCCTATGAAAGAGGTGAATATGACAAAGCACTTGATTCATCTAGAAAAGCCAAGAATTGGGCCATTGCCGGACCTTTGATCGGAGTGGTCTTTTGGATAATATATATCGCCATATTTGGTCTGGCCTTTTTAGGAGGGCTGGGCAGTAGTTCTTTTTAAAAGTCTTTTCATATTTTTTGGGAGCATTGCTTATTGTGGCAATGCTCCTATTTCATCAATAAGGCCCAAACCTCAAAAAGGTAATATCAACAGTCGTATTGCGTTTAAGGTCTCAAGATGCAAAAGAGAGCCAACCATCGACCGAAGCCCAATGATTACTTGGCGTTGGCCATCATATCAGCGATTCTTTGTTGCCCGCCAACAGGCATAGTTAACATCATTTATGCGACCAAAGTAAGTGATGCCTTATCACAGAGGTGCCTATGAAGAAGCTCAAAGAGCCTCAAAAAACGCAAAACTTGGGGACCGGCCTTTTTGGGCTTGTTTTTTAGTGCCATATTTGCAGGTGGTGAAAATATCCAATAAATACTTATATATCTTCTCATTCGTACTACTTCTATTGGTCGTACTGCTTTATTATGTAATGAGCCCAGAGAAGTATGATCCTTTTTTTCCAAAATGTCCCGTTCATATGGGAGTGGGAATTTATTGTACTGGTTGCGGAAGTCAACGAGCACTTCATGACCTTTTTCATCTCAGAATAGCCGATGCATTCTCACACAACTTCTTGCTGATACCCTCTCTTTTGCTGATTGTTTTTCATTGTGTCGTGAAAGTGCTGTATCCAGAAAAAAAGACCTTCCTACAAAAAAGAAAGCTTCCCCTGATTATCTTAGGTGTTTTTATATTGTTTACAATCCTCAGAAATATTGATAGACCGCCTTTCAACTATCTGGCCCCTTAATTGGCCACCTCACTGATGAACTTCAAACGGTACAGCCGAAGTTCCTCATCTTCGTAATCGCCATCGAATTCTTGCATGGCCTCATCAATACTGTCGGTCTCGGCCTCTAAAAAGTAATCGTGTATCTCTTCTTGCTGGTCTTCGTCCAAAACCTCATCGATCCAATAATCGATGTTCAGTTTGGTACCGCTGAACACGATCTGTTCCATTTCTTTGATCAGTTCGGGAATTTCAAGGCCCTTGGCCGCGGCAATGTCATCTAGCGGAAGTTTTCTATCCACATTTTGGATGATGTATAGCTTGAGTCCTGAATTGGCCCCTGTACTCTTAACCACCAAATCATCAGGTCGCATCACATCATTCTCGTCTACATATTTGGCGATAAGCTCAACAAACGGGCGACCATATTTCTTGGCCTTGCCTTCACCCACGCCATGTATGTTTTGCAGTTCTTCAATACTTATGGGGTATTTCAAGGCCATATCATCCAATGAAGGGTCTTGGAATACCACAAAAGGCGGCACCTCCAACTTTTTTGCTTCCCTTTTTCTCAAATCTTTCAAGACCGCCAATAATTTCTCATCGGCAACACCACCTGCCGATTTACCGGCGGTAATGATGCCATCATCATCTTCATCGTCATATACATGATCTTTGGTCATCATAAACGATTGGGGATTGTCTAAAAACGTCTTGCCCGCGTCGGTGACATGAAGAATTCCATATTGTTCAATTTCCTTCCGCAGCAAACCTGTGACCAATACCTGTCTTATCAGGGCTTTCCAGTAGTGCTCATCTCTATCTGAGCCGATTCCGAAAAAATCTTTTTCATCTGCTTTATGCGAAGAAATGAGGGCGTTGACCTGACCAATCAAGGTTTTTACGATCTCTTTGGTCTTGAATTTTTCGTGGGTGCCCTGCACCGTCTTCAAAAGTTTGACCACCTCATCTTTGGCCTCTTCCTTTGGTTTGGGATTTTGGGTATTATCGTCCATATCGGCGCCAGCACCATTTACCTCATCAAACTCTTCCCCGAAGTAATGCAATATGAACTTTCTTCGCGAAATGGAGGTTTCTGCATAGGCTACGATTTCTTGCAATAGGGCATGCCCTATCTCTAGTTCTGCCACTGGCTTGCCCGACATGAACTTTTCAAGCTTTTCGACATCTTTGTATGAATAAAAGGCCAAGCAGTGCCCCTCGCCGCCATCTCGGCCGGCACGACCGGTCTCTTGGTAATAACTCTCGATACTTTTTGGAATATCGTGATGAATGACAAACCTAACATCGGGTTTATCGATGCCCATGCCAAATGCGATGGTGGCGACCACAACATCTACCTCTTCCATCAAAAACATATCTTGATACCTCGATCGGGTCTTGGCATCGAAACCAGCATGATACGGTACCGCACTAACGCCGTTGACCTGTAGCACCTGTGCCAATTCTTCAACGCGTTTTCGGCTCAGACAATAAATAATACCTGATTTTCCCTCATTTTTCTTTACAAACCGTATGATATCGGCATCAACATTCTTTGTCTTGGGCCGTACCTCGTAAAACAGGTTCGGTCGATTGAACGAAGCCTTGAAAACCCGTGCATCGCCCATGCTCAAATTCTTCAAGATATCTTCTTGTACTTTTAGAGTTGCCGTAGCCGTCAACGCCACAATGGGTATGTTGTCGCCCAGACGATTGATGATACTCTTCAGGTTACGGTATTCAGGTCTAAAGTCATGACCCCATTCTGAGATACAATGGGCCTCGTCAACGGCTACAAACGATAATTGAACCGATTGTAGAAAATCGACGTATTCTTCTTTGGTGAGCGACTCAGGAGCAACATATAACAGTTTTGTGGTACCGACAGAGATGTCGCTCATTACCTGTTTCACCTCTGATTTGGTCAGTGATGAATTCAGTACATGGGCAATACCATACTCAGCGGAAATACCGCGAATCGCATCGACCTGATTTTTCATTAGAGCAATCAGTGGTGAGACCACAATGGCCGTACCATCTTTAAGCAGCGCAGGAAGCTGGTAACAAAGTGATTTTCCGCCACCTGTTGGCATGATAACAAACGTATTATCACCTTTTAGCACGTTACCAATGACACCTTCCTGTAATCCTTTGAACTGTGAAAAACCAAAGTATTTTTTCAGGGCAGTCTGTAAATCATTCTTTGTCAGCGCCATACATTTAGGTTGATAATGACAGTAGGTCAATGCTCTGTTAGCCTTAATATCACGGTAAGAGAATATTTCAAATTCAATGCCAAAGAAGCGTTCTTTTGAATTTTATAACAGATTGTTTACTTAATTTTGTAAATTAAATATAAGACATTCTTTCAGGATAACCATCAGAAAACCTAAGAAATACCTTGAACGATATACAATCCATTTTATCCATCGCCAAGCGAACCATAGAAACTGAGGGAGGGGCCATAAAAAACTTGGTAAACCTGTTGGATGAGCAATTTGCAGGAGCTATTGAAAGCATCTTGCGGTCAAAGGGCAGGGTGGTGATATCAGGTGTGGGCAAAAGTGCGCTCATCGCATCAAAGATCGTGGCCACTTTCAACTCTACGGGCACTCCGGCCATATTCATGCACGCTGCGGATGCCATTCATGGTGACTTGGGCACGGTACAAAAAAATGATGTGGTCATATGCATTTCTAAAAGTGGTAATACCGAAGAAATAAAAATGTTGGTTCCCCTTTTAAAAAGAGGAGGCAACAAATTGGTGGCCATTACCGGCAATATGGATTCTTTTTTGGCAAAACAAGCTGATTTTGCCCTGAATACTTATGTTGAAAAGGAAGCATGCCCAAACAACCTCGCACCCACCACCAGCACAACGGCACAATTGGTCATGGGCGATGCACTGGCCATCAGCCTCCTTGAACTTAGGGGCTTCAGCAGTGACGACTTTGCAAAATACCATCCTGGGGGTTCTTTGGGAAAACGCCTTTACCTAAGGGTTGCCGATATTGTGGGCAATAACATGAAACCAAAGGTCGATATCGACTCAAACGTAAAAGAGGTCATTGTCGAGATTTCTGAAAAAATGCTCGGGGTCACCGCTGTTATCAAAAATGACAAAGTAGTGGGCATCGTTACCGATGGTGACATTCGAAGAATGCTCAACAAGCATGACAACATCAGTACGCTTACCGCCAACGATATCATGACTTCAAAGCCAAAGACCGTCTCCCCCAATGTATTGGCCATCAAAGCTTTAGAGAGTATGCAGAAAATGGAAATCTCTCAGCTTTTGGTAATGGACGGTGACCAATATGTGGGAGTCGTACACATTCATAACCTCATCAACGAAGGAATTCTATAATGGCCGAAATAAAAAGAGACCCTAATGAGATGTCATTTTTGGACCATTTGGAAGAGCTGAGATGGCACTTGATACGTTCTACACTTGCTGTTGTCATTGTAGGCTGTGTGGCTTTTGTAATGCGGGGGTTCATTTTTGACACGGTACTATTCGGCCCCAAAAACCTAGATTTTCCCACCTATCGATTCTTCTGCAACATTGCCACTTTTTTCAATTTTGAATCAGAGTTTTGCGGAGACAAATTGCCCTTTACCATTCAAAGTCGTCTGATGGCGGGACAGTTTTCTGCCCATATTTGGACTTCTATCTGGGCAGGGGTTATCATTGGTTTCCCTTACATACTTTGGGAACTATGGCGGTTTATTAGCCCTGGGCTATACGAGAAAGAACGAAAATATTCCCGGGGTTTTATCCTTACGGCTTCACTTCTTTTCTTTCTCGGTGTGCTTTTTGGGTATTATGTAGTGGCTCCATTGTCGATAAATTTTCTGGGCACCTACCAAGTAAGCCAAGAGGTTACCAATGAAATAGATTTGGCTTCTTACATAGGCACAGTAAGGGCAGCGGTAATTGCCTGTGGTATTATGTTCGAATTGCCCATCGTTATTTATTTTCTCACAAAAGTTGGCTTGGTCACCCCAGAAATCCTGAAAAAATATAGAAAGATAGCCCTGGTGTTGGTCTTGGTGCTTTCGGCCATTATCACCCCGCCTGATGTCGCCAGCCAGATCGTGGTGGCCGTTCCGGTACTTGTGCTATATCAAATCAGTATATACATTTCAAAACTCGTTATCAAACGAGAGGCCAAAAAAGAACAAAAAAATGCCCAATAACGTAGAAGAATTCAATGCTTACCGTTCAAAAATGAACGAAAAACTACTAACGGATAACAATAAAATCATCAAGCGGATTTTTAATTTGGATACCAATGCCTATAGGGCGGGTGCGCTTGATGCCAAGACCAAAGAGTTATTGGGTTTGGTGGCCTCGGCCGTACTTCGGTGCGATGATTGCGTCAAATATCATCTTGAAAGTTGTAGAAAACAAGGTGCCAACACTGATGAAATCATGGAAACCTTGAGCATTGCGACCCTCATCGGAGGCACCATTACCATTCCGCATTTGCGGAGGGCCTATGAATATTGGGAAGAATTGCGAGAACGGAAAGCCTAAAAAATTCAAAAATCCAAAGCTGTACTTCGACAATATGTGTAGTTTTGGCAGACACTGATGAAACTACTTGCAGAAAATATCATGAAAGCCTATCGCGGCCGTAAGGTGGTAAAGGGCATTTCTTTGGAAGTCAACCAAGGAGAAATCGTGGGGCTTTTGGGGCCCAACGGCGCCGGTAAGACCACTTCATTCTACATGATAGTCGGGTTGATAAAACCCAATGGTGGACGAATATACCTCGACGATATGGAAATCACCGATTTCCCCATGTACAAAAGGGCGCAGCACGGTATTGGGTACCTGGCGCAGGAAGCATCGGTTTTCAGAAAGCTCAGTATTGAAGACAATATCATGAGCGTATTGCAAACCACCCAACTGAGCAAAAAAGAACAGCACATGAAGATGGAGTCGCTCATTGATGAATTTGGCCTGGGCCATATTCGCAAGAACAGGGGCGACCTATTATCAGGAGGTGAACGGCGCCGTACAGAAATTGCCCGTGCCCTGGCCACCGATCCAAAATTCATTTTGCTCGATGAACCTTTTGCTGGGGTCGATCCAGTGGCCGTTGAAGACATTCAGCGTATCGTTGCCCAACTGAAGAACAAGAACATCGGTATCTTGATCACCGATCACAACGTACAAGAGACATTGGCCATCACTGAGCGTTCTTATCTGATGTTCGAAGGTGGTATCTTAAAAGCTGGGGTTCCCGAAGATCTGGCCGTCGATGAAATGGTCAGAAAAGTGTACCTGGGCCAAAACTTTGAGCTTCGAAAGAAGAAGCTTGATGTATAACTTCATATCTTTTTAGCCGCCAAAGAAGCCAGAATATAGAACAGAACGATCAAGGGAATGGCCAAAAACTTCATGGTCAATAGCATAACCAGGCTTCCGATCAAAAAAAGATATTTTACCGCATTATCCTTAAAACTGAAGTTTTCAAATTTTAGGGCAAAGAGTTCGATTTTTGAATTCAACAGAAAACTGCTGAACAGTGTCACTCCGATCAAAAACCATTCATTCAAAATGATACTGTTCAAGACATCATTGTTCTGATAGATCAATATCAAGGGAAGTGACAAAACCAACATAGCATTTGCCGGGGTGGGCAAGCCCAGAAAAGTGGTCGTCTGATCTTCATCAATATTAAAATTTGCCAATCGATAAGCCGAGGCCAGTGTAATCAAAAATCCAAATAGGGGCAGCAAACCTATTTCGGTGTGCACGCCAAAAAGATCAAGGTTCCACCCCCCCTTTTGAGCCATTGTCAGCAGTTGAAACATGACAATGCCGGGTACCAATCCGCTCGTGATCATATCGGCCAATGAATCCAGTTGAACACCCAGCTCACTTTTTACCTTGAGCATTCTGGCCACCGATCCATCCAAAAAATCAAAGAATATGCCCAAAAACACAAATAGTGCAGCGAACTCTAATTGGTTCAACACGGCAAAAAGTGTAGCTATGCATCCTGAAAAAACATTGAGAAGGGTGATAAAGTTGGGTATATGCTGTTTCATTCTCGGATCGGTTTTTCGTAAAAATAAATTAAAAAATGAACTATGTGGCCCAAGGCCGCACCGCATATTGTATTTATTCAGATATTTGGCTTCGTTATGGTAAGAAACCTTTCTTTGCTGGTTTGTCTGCTTTTTTCCGCAATCAACATTGCACAGAT
>JANQOD010000326.1 GCA_028289745.1 Allomuricauda sp.
CCATAAAAAAGCCTTGGCCTTTATGGAAGACCATCAAGAAAAGCCCTTTTTTCTGTATTATGCCTCCCCTTTGCCCCATTTGCCCCTACAGGCACCAAAAGTATTGGTCGAGGCCTACAAAAAAGAGTTTGGTGAAGAAGAACCCTATACGGGCGACAAGGGGTACTTTCCCAACCAGCACCCCAAGGCCACTTATGCCGCCATGATCGCATACTTGGATCGACAACTGGGCGAATTGGTGGCCAAATTGAAGGCTTTGGGCATTTACGACAACACGCTCATCATTTTTTCAAGCGATAACGGCCCCACGTACACCGGTGGTGTCGATTACGAATTTTTTGAAAGCTCAAAGCCTTTTGGCAATGGCCATGGCAAAACCAAGGGTTTTGTCTATGAGGGCGGTATTCGCGTGCCCATGGTGGCCAGTTGGCCGGGCCATATCGCACCGGCCAGCAGTACCGACCACATTTCAGCTTTTTACGATGTATTGCCAACCCTTTGTGATGTGGTAGGCGTGGCACCACCGAATGATGTGGACGGCCTTAGCTTCAAACCCGTTTTATTGGGAGGACCACAGCCCGAACATGATTTTCTGTATTGGGAGTTTCCCAGTTACAAGGGGCAACAGGCCGTACGAATGGGCAAATGGAAGGGCATTCGCAAAAACATCTTCGACGGCAATATGAAGGTCGAGCTCTATAACCTTGAAACGGATATCGGCGAGACGGTAGATGTGGCTGACCAACATCCTGATATCGTAAGACAGATCGAGTCGATCATGCGACAAGAGCATGTGCCCGCTATCAACAAAAAGTTTCGGTTTACGGAATTGGGGGATAACTGATCGTAATTCCCATAAAACAAAAAAGGCATCCCGTTGGATGCCTTTTCGATATCTATAATTTGTTTTTTTAATTACCAGCCCAGAGCCAGTTTAAACTTTGGTTTCCGTTCTTTTTTTGTTTGCCTTTCGACTTCCCTTAAACGGGCCTCTTTTTCAACATGGGCAAACAATTCCATTGAAAAGGGATACGTTTGCCAAACGTTCGGATAATGCACTAACTTTTTCATAAAACAAGTATTTTAGAAACACACCGCAAAATTGTGGCGAATGACGGGGGGGTAAAACAACAAAATTCACCTATTTCTATGCTATTTTAACCCTAATTTGAGATTTTAAGAAGGTTTTAAGACAAATCGACATATCGGTGCACATTTCTTCAAGTAAACTACCTCTGATTAACTTGCCTGACGGCAGTCAGGTCTAAATCTCGATTATCTATTAAATCGTACTATTCGTTATAGTTATCCCCGATTTGGTCAAGCACCCGTAAAAAAGTATCAAATTCTTGGGGGTCGAGATTTTCGATGGCCTTGTTACGCAACCCATGTGCATGGGGCAAAACCGTATTGATGATCCTTCGGCCTTCTGGGGTCAATTCCAGCTTAAACCGCTTTTGATCGCCATCGAAGCGTGTCTTGTTGATCCAGCCCTTACGTTCGAGTCCGCCGATGACCCTTGAAATGGTCGCCCGATTGCGAAAATTAGATTGCACGATATCTCGTTGCGAGGCCCCATCACCCAGTTCGTAGATCTGGTGCAGAATCACCCACTGTTCGATGGTCATATCAACACCCAACACCTCAAACTTTCGCAAATAGGCATCCTGCACCTTTCGAAGCACAAGGTCAAGGTGCAATCCGATACCTGATATTTTGTCTATTTGACTGAGCATTGATACTGATAGTGAAAAACCATACCGCCCTTGCGAAGCCCCTTTAAAGGTCACACTTCGATAAGCGGGGTGTGACAAGCGATTTTATACTTAAAATTTTCTTATGAAAACGCTTTTATATGGCAAAAATAATTATTTTTGTTGTTAATGCAACAAAATAAGGATCAATAGTATAAATATAGCGCTTATGGAAACTTCAGTAATCCCCAAGATTCATGATAAAGCCAAAGATTTCATGCCCATAAACGGTACCGATCATATAGAACTGTATGTTGGCAACTCAAAGCAGGCGGCCCACTATTACAAGACCGCATTCGGTTTTCAATCGTATGCCTATGCCGGACTCGAAACCGGGCTCAAAGACCGTGAGAGCTATGTGGTCATTCAAGATAAGATAAGGTTGGTATTGACCTCACCACTTCAAAGCGGCACCGAAATCGGTAAACACATTGACAAACATGGTGATGGCGTGAAGGTGGTGGCCCTTTGGGTCGATGATGCCACCTATGCTTACGAAACCGCGATTGCCAGAGGCGCAAAATCATATATGGAGCCCACAATTGAAGAAGATGACCACGGCAAGGTGGTACGTGCAGGCATCCATACCTATGGCGAGACCGTTCACATTTTTGTAGAACGCAAAGATTACGACGGAGTCTTTTTGCCCGGATACAAAAAATGGGAGACCCCTGATTACAATCCCAAGCCCACAGGCTTAAAGTATGTTGATCACATG
>JANQOD010000330.1 GCA_028289745.1 Allomuricauda sp.
ATCTGTAGGTGCGTATAACCGGGCAACAAGACCTTTTGGTGTTTTTCGGCGAGTTTGAGCAACAAATCGAAAAGGGCTTTGACCTGGGTTTTGATTTCGGTCAGTTCGTCTTTTAAATACAGTTGCATGGCCACTAACACCTGGTCATTTCGTGAACGGGCGGTATGTATTTTCTTTCCGGCATCGCCCAGTTTTTCAGTGAGCAGAAATTCGATTTTTGAGTGCATGTCCTCAAAGTCCTCCTCGATGGTAAATTTCCCTTTTTCAATGGATTTCGCGATGACCTCCAATTCTTTTACCAGCGCTTTTCCATCATCTTCAGAAATCAAACCTACTTTTGCCAACATTTTGGCATGTGCGGTAGAGGCGATGACATCATATTTTGCCAATACCAAATCGAGTTCGCGGTCATTGCCCACTGTAAATTGGTCTATTTTTTTGTCGGTGCTAAAGCCTTTGTCCCAGAGTTTCATGTTAGTAGTTAGAAGTTTTTGGTTAATAGTTTTAAGCCCTCATGGGTTTGTGTATTTTTTTATTAATGTGAAGGTCATTTTTTGCACTTCGTCACACAGGTTCAAGATAGTTTCCAGTTCATTTTTTGATGTAAACCCTAATCTTTTTGAAATTTCCAATTGCGTTTTGAGTTCATTGATTGAACCATTTGATATTTCTAAAAAATTGCGAAAAACCTTTTTTGAGTTTCTGCCAGTACCTTCAGCAATATTCGATGGAATTGAAACTGTACTTCTACGAATTTGTCTTGTAAGACCATATTTTTTTTCATCTGGAAATGTAGCAGTTACCTTGTAAACCAATTCGACAAGATCCATTGATTTTTGCCAAACAATCAGTTCTCGATAATTATACATCTTATAACTTAAAACTACTAACTTTCAACTAATAGAGAAACCCCTTCAAAATATCAATATACAAGGCCACACCTTCCTCGACCTCTTTTACATAGATGAACTCATCGGCAGAGTGTGAGCGTACACTGTCACCAGGGCCCAGCTTCAATGATTGGCAGCTCAGTTCCGCTTGGTCTGATAAGGTGGGCGAACCGTAGGTTTCCCTCCCCAGTGCAATGCCCGACTGCACCAAAGGGTGATCGATGGAAATGGACGAACTGCTCAAATTCAATGACCTCGGTGTGAGTTTACAGGGGGCCTCTTTTTGCAAAATGCCATTGATTTCCTCATTGGTATAGCAATCGTTCACCCTGGTGTCAATCACTAAATCAACATGGCCGGGCACCACATTGTGCTGACTGCCCGCATTGATCTGGGTCACGGTCATCTTTACAGGGCCCAAAACATCGGAGACTTTCTCGAATCGATATTTTTTGAACCATTCAAGTACTTCGATAGTGTTGTAAATAGCGTTGTTATCGTTGGGATGTGCAGCATGTGAAGGAGTGCCCTCTACCACGCCCTCGAAGACCACAAGCCCTTTCTCGGCAATGGCCAGTTGCATTTGGGTGGGTTCGCCCACAATGGCCACATCGATTTCGGGCAGTATGGGCAGCAGGGCAGAGATACTCTTGTCACCAGCATCTTCTTCCTCGGCCGTGGCGCTCATGATAATGTTATAGCTGAGGTCTTTACGCCCATAAAAATATACAAAGGTCGCCAACAATGAACATAAGGCCCCACCTGCATCGTTACTGCCAAGTCCGTATAATTTGCCATCTTCGATATGTGGATTGAAAGGATCTTTCGTATAGGCTGAATTGGGTTTTACCGTATCGTGGTGCGAGTTCAACAAAAGATTGGGCTTGCTTTCATC
>JANQOD010000334.1 GCA_028289745.1 Allomuricauda sp.
ATTCATCACCTGACGAGGGATCATGGTCGATGTATGATATGGTATTGCTACTCGAACGATGTGATGTCGCATGTCGCTGATAGCCTGAGGCACTACGGGCGACCACAGTGCCGTTTTTCAGCAACTCAAGTACTGGATTGATACGGGCATAACCGCCATTTTGGGGCTGATCCATGTAGGCCATGGCATCAATTTCAACATAATCTGCGGTATCGTTGAAGGTGGCCCTATTTGAACTTATGCTCCATCCTGTGTCAGTCCGCAAAGTGGTCAAGGTCAAAATGGTATTGGGCTGGTTTGAATCACCTGAGACGCTTGCCTTCGCCATAAAAGACTGATCAACATCTATACTTGTAGAACTGATGGTCGTCATAATATCGGTCTCGACACCGGTCTCATCGGTATAGGTATATGAGCCATTACCGTTATCTTCCAAGGTACTGGTAGTTTCAAGCGATACCCATCCACCACTGGTGAAAACATAAATTTGCCCGGTATCGGTGGCATATGCTATCGCTCCTTCTTGGGCATTGATGATGGCCGTTATATTCGCTAGATCGTCTGAGGGAATGCCCATCACCGAATTTGCATCAATTTGTGAATGTGCCATCATGCATACAAAAAGGAATAAGGTTAAAGAACAAATTGACTTTTTCATTTTATGTTGGGGTTGCGTATAAACTTATATATCAATCAATTCTGATAGCGTATGTCCATTGGCCGATGGTTCGGTAGAGATCCTATTGTTTAATGATCCCAAAGATAGAAGAATTTTGACAGAAAAGGCTTACCGTGCCAATTCCCATGAGTTTGCACACCTTGCCATGGGCCCATTTTTCAAGAGGCAAGAATGACATTTCACCAAGGAAGGTATTGAACACCCGTTTATGGCCAAACGAAGATATGACCGCACCCAATGGGAAGAATTTCTTGGAAAATCATCAAAAAAAGTTAAACTCTTTGTGTTCATCATAGCCGTTATGTACCTTAAGGAAAAGTAAATAAGGCGTATGAAAACACTTCATGTTTTAGTGTCATCACTGCTTTTGGTGCTGATGGCAAGCTGTGGGACCACATCAAAGGTTTCATCGGAAGAAATGCAACAGATAGAAGATATGGTGCATAACAGGGCTTTTGAGTTTGTGGCAGAATGGGCAATGCCTTTGGCCACCAATAGCCTGACCCAAATCAGCAATGTAGGGTTATTGCCCCCGGGCAGTAACATCAATCAAATCAATCTGTTGGGCAATAGCAATTTTATCAAGATTGAGGGCGATAGTGTTTCGGCCTACCTGTCTTATTATGGTGAACGTCAAATGGGCGGACAATATGGGGCTGTAGATACAGGCATTACATTTAACGGAGTGCCCAGAGATTTTAATGTTGTCCGCAACGATAAAAAAAATAGTTACTCCATAAAGTTTGACATTAATGACGGCGCAGAGGCCTATCAGGTCAATATGACCCTTTTTCCCGATTTAGCCGGTTCTGTGGTCATCAACAGTAACCAGCGTTTCTCGATACGGTATCAAGGTAGGGCACAATTAATTGCTGGGCAATAGAGGGTTAAAGCCTTTTTAATCACTTTTGGGAACGCAGATTCAACCAAATTGAGCCAGCCAAAGCTGCCACCGCCAATCCGATGGTAAGGGAATTTACTAGGCTACTTTCGGGCAACCAGCCTGTGACCTTTTGTACAAGAAAGGCAATGTAGCTCGATGGTAGATCGCGTTCACCCATTTTTTTAAGAATTTCATAATGCCAGTCGGTCAAAAAACAATAACCCCAACCGAACCAGATGCCCAATAAAAACCATGAGCCAAAAGTGATTGACAGGGTAATCAGGTTCAACCTGCGTGTCTTTGGGTAGAGCCATCCGAAAAGATTGAACAGAATAAGTGCCGTGTGAAAGATGTAGAAGAAATAGTTGGCTAGGTGCAAGAACAAATCTTTCATGTAGGGTTCGAATCTCCTTTAAAAGTAAACAACAATCTCTTTATAAGGTATATTCAAACAAGACCAAAGAAGAAATGAACATGGGTCAAAGATATGCTGAGCTTTTCTTTTCCGGTTTTCCCTGCACTCTTCGCGAATCATCGTATTTTAGCCAGCAAACAACTGACATGAAGCGACCATCCTTTTTTGTAGGCGTTATTTTTCTTGCCATTGCGTTTATATTTTTTTCGTGCAAACAAAAAAAGAAGACAGGATCTGCGCCCCAGAAAGAAGTAACCCAAGCAACCATATCCAGTTTGCCCATAGAACGGCTTAATCTCCCCGAAGGCTTTAAAATAGAAGTCTTTGCCGAGGGCATCGATGATGCACGGTCGATGGCATTGGGAGACAAGGGCACCCTTTTCGTGGGCACAAGAAGGGCGAACAAGCTCTACGCCCTGCAAGATACGAACGGCGACTACAGAGTTGACAAGACCATCGTGCTCGATACCGCCATGAAAATGCCCAATGGGGTTGCTTTTCAAAATGGAGCCCTTTACGTGGCCGAAGTGAACAGGCTTTTAAAGTATAACAACATAGAATCACGGTTGAACAGCCTACCAGAACCCGAGGTCATTTACGATGATTACCCCACGGAGTACCACCACGGTTGGAAATATATCGCCTTTGGCCCCGATGATAAATTATACGTTCCGGTAGGTGCGCCTTGCAACATCTGTGACAGCACCGTTTCAGACAAACGGTATGCGACCATTACCCGAATGAACGCTGATGGCAGCAATCGTGAAATCTATGCCCATGGGGTACGAAACACGGTCGGGTTCACGTGGCATCCTGAAAGTAATGAACTTTGGTTTACAGACAATGGCCGTGATATGATGGGTGATGATGTTCCCCCTTGCGAATTGAACCGTGCCAGTAAGATAGGGCAACATTTTGGTTATCCTTTTTGCCACGGTGATTCTATCAAAGACCCAGAATTCGGCGACCAAAGGCCCTGCTCAGAATTTGAACCGCCCGTTCAGAATCTAGGTGCCCATGTGGCACCCCTCGCAGTCAAATTTTATAGAGGAGATATGTTTCCAGAGAAGTACAAAAAATATGCGTTCATCGCAGAACACGGTTCATGGAACCGTTCTAAAAAGGTGGGCTATAGAATTGCCTTGGTAGCGTTGCAAGGCAATGAGGCCATCTCGTACACCACCTTTATTGATGGCTGGCTCGATGACGAAACACAAGAGCAATTTGGCCGCCCCGTAGACATGCTATTTTTAGAAGATGGGTCCATGCTGATTTCAGATGATTACGGCGACGCCATTTACCGGGTGAGTTATGGGAACAATAAGGCAACCAATGCCCAATAGTCAAAATACCAATACCGCGAAAACCTATAGCAAGATTGCCTTGATCATCAGTGCACTCTTGGCCATTGTCATCATTACCACGCTTTCGTTCGGCCACACCCCAATGATGGGCCTTTGGGTCATTATGTTTTTTCTCTTTCTTGCGCTGGGTTTTCAAGGAATCAAAAAAATAAAGGGCTTCTCGTTCACGATTTTGATATTTGCGGCGGTTGCAGCCTCACTGTTCTATCCAGAACTCTTTCTAGAAATAGGGGGCTTCAGTCTGAAAAAACTGATTGTTCCCTTGTTGATGATCATCATGTTTGGTATGGGTACGGCAATGAGTCTCAAAGACTTTGTTGGAGTGGTAAAAATGCCCAAAGGGGTGCTCATCGGCATCATATGCCAATTTACCATCATGCCCTTTATCGGCCTCGGATTGGCCTTCCTTACCGGATTGCCCCCTGAAATAGCCGCAGGGATCATTTTGGTCGGATGTTCGCCCAGTGGCCTGGCCTCGAATGTGATGGCCTATATTTCCGGCGCCAATTTGGCCTTGTCGTTGACGCTAACGGCCGTAGCCACATTGTTGGCTCCCATTATGACTCCCTTTTTGATGAAACTACTGGCAGACCAGTTGGTGCCCATAGATTTTTTGGGAATGCTTTTGAGCATCTTGAAGATTGTGATATTACCGATTATTGCAGGTTTGGTTTTCAACAGGTATGCCCATGGACGTTTTTATTGGTTAGACAAGGCCATGCCCAAAATCTCAATGGCGGGCATTGCCATTATCATCACCATCATTACCGCTGCGGGGCGAGACTCCTTATTGCAGATCGGGTTGATGCTTATATTGGCAGTGGTATTGCACAATACCGCAGGGTACTTTCTGGGCTATTGGGGCAGTAGATTGACTGGGTTGGATGAAAAATCTGCCCGAACCGTGGCCTTTGAGGTGGGCATGCAAAATGCCGGGTTGGCATCGGGCATTGCTTTAGAAATGGGTAAGTTGGCGACCATGGGATTGGCCTCTGCGGTTTTCGGACCTTGGATGAACATATCGGGTTCGTCATTGGCCACTTGGTGGAGGGACAAAAAGTGAACACTTTGGTTACTCGACGAAATAATGCAGAACTTTTGGGTCTTTCTAAAATATCGGTTTAGGAATATCACGGATTTTTTTCTGGTAGAACATCCAATTATCTTTAAAATCCGTAAAAGGTATAGACAAAATTTAGTTTTTTTGCCGCATGTTTCGATTCGCAACATCATACTCACTTGTCAAACAACTATTTGTGGTATTTACGCTCATGTGTTCCACAGCGGTTTTACTTGGGCAGAATCTACACTTTGAAGGCCCTTATAAGGCAGGTATTTACAAAGGAGATGCCAGCTTTGAATATAATTTGGTCGACGGCGATACCCTCTTGAACGGTAAGTTCACCTTACAGCGATCAGATTTGGACTCCCTTTTAGAAGGGGCCGATTACGCTTTTTTCTTTGATGGCGCTTTTGAGAAGGGTTACCCTGAAGGGTTTTGGCGTTTCGAACTGGGCAAATATCGATCTGATGGCGAGACAAGGATAGTCGATGGCCAATATCGGGTAAACGTGAACGGTGTCAAGCGTGAAGCCTACGGGATCATAAGAAAGGGGAGACCTGATGGCCAATGGATCTTCATGGTCAATCAGATAAAGAACTCCGCTTTGGACCAAACACGGTTCCGAAGTGTTTTTTCTTTTGAGGATGGGGTGCCCCAAAAAAGTTTTCGTATTGAAAATGACAGCAGCACCTTGGTCGGTAGGTTTTTACGAAACGGATTCGCCCATGACGTGTGGACCCTCTATTCAAAAATGGATGCGAGTACCGCAGAAAATTGGCATTTTATCGAGGGTCGCTTGACCAAGATAGAGACAGAGACCGATGGTCAGGTAGAGACCATTGCGATTTACGATAGCGAGGCAAACCCCTCAAAGACCATCATTTTAGATGCACGCTATATCGCTCTGGTACAGCTACGGTTACATCGAGGGAATGGTGCCGGTCTCATTGGAAGAATGTCTCGATTGCTCAATGAAAATGCGGAGAACTACCAGCAAATAGATACTATTCTGTCTGAATTGGGCAGATCGTCTTTTGTGCCACAGCTTAAGGTA
The DNA here is from genome assembly GCA_028289745.1 of Allomuricauda sp. Lineage (GTDB taxonomy): Bacteria > Bacteroidota > Bacteroidia > Flavobacteriales > Flavobacteriaceae > Flagellimonas_A. Next base: position 5,459 of record JANQOD010000334.1, read on the forward strand.
ACGGCACCCTACTTTCCCTTAGATTCTTTGGAAAGGGCCCGGCTGGATTCAATAGCCAGTTGGTTCAAAAAATCAGAAGCTATCAGTCGGTCATTGCTAAACGATCCACAGTTGAACATTTTGAAACGCTCTGATGAAGAAGTCGATTTCAAGTATGAGGTGGTCAAGGTGATTTCTGAAAAGTTTCTTGGTCCATTGAAACAATTCGCTGAATATCGCGAACAAGGTGTTCTTGAGTTTGCAGCTCGCGATGAATTGGTGGCAGGGTTGTGGCCCGGGCAAAATCCTTCGACGACCATTGAGGTCGAAATAAATACCACTGGTGAAAAACGAACCTATACGGGGCCAGAAGGCATAGATCTTGATTTCGATGATTATCAGGGGCTTGCATCTGTTTATAAGCTTGCCCAGTACACTTATTTGAGCCTACAATCCATAGCGCATACCCTTAACGATAAACTGGCCAAAGAAAAGCGCCAACAAACTTTTATCGCCTTGGAAAAGCAGATGATCGCCCAAGCCGATTCATTGGGTAAACAAGCTGATTCCGCACAGACTAAGATTTCTAGACCATCATTGGAAGCATTGGCCACCATTAGAAAACTTGCTGAAGATGAGTTGGCCAACTATTCACAAATAGAGGCTACGGATGCCAAATTGGTTTTTGCCCAAGATTTGATCGGTTGTCTCGAAGACTTGAACAACTTGACTAGATCAATAACGGCCTTGCCCGCCCGTCAAGATAGTATTCAAGAGGCCTATTCAGATGCGGTTTGGAATCCTTTTACGGCGACCATCATGAACGAAGATGTAAAAAAACGCATTACCGCTGCCTATCGAGACATATTGGTCCCAAATTTTTTGGATCGGGTACAAACAGCGATAAGCTGTGAGAATGCAAGAGAACTACATCTTCTTTTTGAAAATTCATATCGGCGCCTATTGGAGCTGCGCAACGAGGAGACTTCGAAGTTAGAACGAAAGCTCAAGAGAGAAAAAAATCCCGAGACCATCATACAATTGTTCAATATACAATCAGCAACCGAAGAACATTAGAACATGGGGCATCGCTTTGGCACATTTTTTTTGGTATTGGTTGTTTTTGGTTTAGGCCATACTTCTATGGCTCAAGGGGGGGAAGTACTTCCAGAAGAATCAGAATTCAAGGATCCAAAAACCAGAATATGGTACAATACCTATGGTATCATACGAATTTCAAATCGACTCTTTTGGGACGCGCAGACGCATTTTCGTTTCGAAGAGACCGAGAACACACCGTTTATTGGGCAAATAGGACAGGTTTACAACCGTCACGCCATTGGGTACATTTATTCAAAATACATCAATTTTAGCCTAGGGGGCGTGCTACGGGTCAACTTTAATACCGACGAAGATTCAGACGATCGAAATGTTGTGCCCGAATGGCGTATCTGGCATCAATACCAGTTTGCGCAACCTGTCTATAGTGCCATGATCTACCATCGCA
>JANQOD010000340.1 GCA_028289745.1 Allomuricauda sp.
TTGGATAAATTGATCGCCACCTTAAAAACGGAAGCCATAGAAGCGGCCGACAATGAAGCAAAGCAGATTGTGGAAAAGGCACAAGCGAAGGCCCTAAAAATTATTGAAGGGGCAGAAACCAAAAGCGAAGCGCTTCAAAACCATGCAGAAAAAGAGGCCGAAGCCACCCTTAACAAAGGGAAAGCCGCTCTAAAACAGGCTGCACGAGACCTTACGGTCTCGGTGCGCAATGATTTGTTAAAACTGCTCAAAGCCGCCTTGGAACGGGAAGTGGAGACAAACTTCACCCCTGAACTTATGGAAAAAGCCATTGTAAAGGTCATAGAAAATCTGGGCGGCGGCATAGCTTTACAACTTCCTGAAGCCATGGAAAAGGAACTGGCCGAAAAAATCCAGAAACGATTACAGGCTTCAGATAGCCTCGACTCCATTACCAAAGATGCCCATCTGCTCAGTGGGTTTACCGTGACCAAGACCGATCAAGGATGGAGTTACCATATTTCACCCGAAGAAGTGGCCGAATCGTTGAACGCCTATCTCAGTCCAAAATGGGTGCAGATCCTCAAAAACGAATCGAACGCATGATCGCCGGAAATCTAGAATACCTGATGAGCAGTTTGCCCTACCTGTCTTTTCAAGACACGGTTGAAGAACGTTCAAAGGTATTTTCGATCCTGAAAAAGTATACAAATCCTTCCGAATCAGAGAAAGACATCATTGCCATCTTAGAAGACGAAGCCCACAAGTTTTTGTCGCCGAGCGCCTATCGAACGTTTCAACAGATCGATTTTAGCACCATCTATTCAGATGCCTTTAGAAAGAGCAAGAACAAGGTATTGGCCGCTTTCTCAAATTATATGTATGCCCTTAAAAGAGACATCCAACAACTGCGCATCTCCAGAAAAGACGGCACAAGCACATCCGCAGCTAAAAAACAAGCCTTGCCATTGGTGCCCGGCACTCCGTTAGAAGAGGAAATACAGCTCTTGAAATGGCAATGGGATAAGCTGGAAGAGCTTTCCATAGGGCACTATGCCGATCTTGGCGCCCTTTCGATCTATAAACTAAAATTGTTGCTATTGCTACGGTGGTGGGGTTTTGACCCAGAACAGGGCTTCGATAATTTTTTGGACAGCACAAAAAAAACCGAAGATGGCCGATAAGATCTTAATGAACAAAAATACCCTGGCAGCCCTAAAGATAGAGCTCAAGGAATTCAATACGGCCCTGCCAGTCTTTGAAATGAAAGAACAACAGTTGAAAGAGGTGGTACAGACCATAGAAAACAATATCGTTCGATTGAAGCAAGCCATTGCAACGACCAATGCCGAAACAAAGAAATGGGTGGGTGTCATGGCCGAGAAAACCATTGACCTTTCCGAAATGGTCAAAGTAGACCGTACCATCACCGAAACAAAGGAAATTGCAGGGGTGACCATTGAAGTCTTTGAAGACCTTGTCTTTGAAGACCGTGAAGTAGACCTTTTCAACACGCCCCTTTGGGTAGATGCGGCCATTGAAGTGATACGCGAGCAAAAGACGAACCATGCCCTGGTAGCGATTGAGGAACACAATCTGCAACTACTTTCAGAAGAACTGGCCGAGGCACGTAGAATGAAAAATGCCCTTAAGGAGGTGTTCATTCCCGAGACCAAGGAAAATATCAGAAAAATCGAGATCTATCTGGGCGATGTGGAGCGTTTGGCCATAGGATGCGCCAAACTGGTGAAAAAGAAAAAAGAAGAGAAAAAGGCCCTGGCATGATCGTGAGGATGAAAGAAATATTGCTGTTTACCACCACGCGTGCCGTCGACGATACCATCATGAAACTCGGCAGACTTGGTGTGGTCGACATCAAAGAAATCGATCGGCCCGGTAATGGTACCGTCGAAAGGCGTTTGCAAGCCGTACATCAAGCAGAAAGGGCCCTCTCAGTGCTCAGAGACTATTCAAAAAAGAAAATTAAGGGCCATGACCGCGTAAGATATGCCGCCAAAGATCCCAAACAACTGGTTGACCGCGTATTGCAAACAGAGGAAATCAGGCGAAAATGCCAAGAAAGATTGGATGACCTCAACCAACAATTGCATTGGTACGGCATATGGGGAGAAAAAACCAATAGAAAAGACATCGCCTATTTAGAAGAGCAAGGGCTTTACCTCAAGTTGTACTTGTTGGACAAATCTGTGGCGTCTTCTTTGGAGGGCAAACATACCCTGGTGAAACTTTCAGAGCACGATGGCAAGGTTCCGACCGTATTAATTGCCCGAAACAAATCGGGGAAACTGAACCATAAAGAAGGCCCCATGCCCCAGTTGCCCTTTGAAGATATCAAACAGCAAATTGAAAGAAAAGAACGGCAATTGGCCGAGGTAGAGCATTTCTTGAAAGACCAGGCCGAAAATATAAAGTGGCTTGAAGCGTATCATTTGTTGTTAAAAGACCGTTTGGGCACGCAGCAGGCCCTAGAAGGCATGGGCGATATTGAAGGAAGGCTTAAATACCTCAAAGGGTACATTCCCCGCAATACCGTAGATGATTTTGTTACCGCTGCCAAGATGAACCATTGGGGGTACCATATCGCTGAACCTGAAAAACCGGAAGAAGTACCCGTCTATATCAAGAATCCGAAATGGATCGATATCATCAATCCCGTGATGAAATTCATCGATATTGTGCCAGGGTACAAAGAGGTCGATGTCTCCATCTACTTTTTGGTGGCCTTCGCCTTGTTCTTCGCCATGTTGGTAGGCGATGCGGGCTATGGGTTGGTCTTTCTGTTGGTCACTTTTCTCTTACGCAAAAAAATGACGGGCCAAATGCAGATTTTGATCTATGTGTTGAGCGGGGCTACCATTATCTGGGGCGTGTTGAGCGGCACCTATTTTGGGTCAGAGCAGATAGCGGCCCTCCCCTTCCTCAAAAATTTGATCGTTCCTGAGATCGCCAGCTTTGGGGTAGATAATATTTCCTTTATGATGCACCTTTCGTTTTTGATCGGGGCCATTCACCTTACCATTGCCCATGGCATACGGGTCGCCCAGTTTATCAATTCCATAAAGGCTTTGAGCGAAGTGGGCTGGATCGCCTTGGTCTGGGGGCTCTTTTTGATAACCGAACAACTGGTGCTTGGCAAGGCCATGCCCGAATGGTGGCTATGGTTGTTTGTTGGAGGAACGGCATTGGTGGCCCTCTTTTCCGTTGAAAGCAAGAACTTTTTAAAGAGCATGGGCATTTCTCTGGCCAACCTGCCCTTGAGCCTTATCAGTGGATTTTCAGACATCGTCTCTTACGTACGGCTTTTTGCCGTCGGAATGGCCACGGCAGCGGTGGCGGCCAGCTTTAACAATATGATATTGCCCGAGGGAACGGCAGGTATGGGCATCATCAATCTGCTCATGGCCGCAATTGCCCTGCTCTTGGGCCACGGACTCAACATTGCCTTGGCCCTAATGGCGGTCATGGTGCACGGCATACGATTGAACATGTTAGAGTTTGCCGGGCATTTGGGCGTTCAGTTTTCGGGCGAAGCCTATAAGCCCTTTACGTTGATTTCGCCCGAAAACGGATATGAAAAGAAAACACCCATTTCAACAAGATAAAAAAGTAAAAATCAATAAAAATCAAGATTATGGTAGGTATGGCACTCTTAACAACAACGGTAACAGGACTCGGTGATATGGGCATGTCTCTGGGCATCGCTTCAATAGGGTCTGCAATAGGAACAGGAATCGCAGGCATGGCCGCCATCGGGGCGTGGAAGAAAATGATCACCAGCGGACAGAAGGCCGCTACGGCCCTACTTATTTTTGTGGGGGCGCCCTTATCACAGGTCATCTATGGAATGATCCTAAAAAATGCCATTGCCGATGCCAACCTCGCGCCCGATTCTTACCCTTGGCAAATAGTCATTGGGCTTGTAGCAGGGGCCGCCATGGCAGGCTCGGCCATCTTTCAGGGCAAGACCGGGGCACGGGCCTGTGATGCCATTGCCTCTGGTGCCAATGATACGGCCAAATACATCATGATCATCGGTGTTGTCGAAACAGTGGCACTGTTCGTGATGATATTCACCATGACCGGATTGCCAACGGGCTAGAAATCGGTTCAATGTCATTTTTTATTTGACCTATGGCCAGTACATTTGACCATAAGATGGATTTTCTGAAAGCCCCTCGCCATGAAGATATTGGTTATTGAAGATAATGCCGAACTGCTACAGGATATCAAGAATTTTCTGGAGGAGGAAGGCAACATCTGTGAAATTGCCCCCGACCATAAATCGGCCTACGATAAAATAGGGTATTTTCCATATGATATCTTGGTCGTTGACATCACACTGCCCGATGGCAGCGGACTTGACATTATAAGAGAAGTGAAAAAAGAGAACATCGATGCCGGTATCATTATCATTTCAGCAAAAAATTCTGTTGATGACAAAGTGCACGGCTTAGAGATCGGGGCAGATGATTATTTGATCAAACCCTTTTATCTCGCAGAACTGAACGCAAGGATCAAGGCCCTTTACCGAAGAAAAGTATATAGCGGAAATAAGGAAATATTTTTCAACGAGATCAAGATCAAACCTGACAGCCACGAAGTCTTTGTGCACGATAACCTTTTGAACCTGACCAAAAAAGAGTTTGACATCATTCACTTTTTTGTGGTCAACAGGCATCGTCTTTTGACCAAAGAGGCCATTGCCGAACACCTTTGGGGCGACGATATAGAAATGTCCGATTCTTACAAGTTCATCTATACCCATTTGGCCAATTTGCGCAGAAAAATTGCCGAATT
>JANQOD010000380.1 GCA_028289745.1 Allomuricauda sp.
TTGGCCTTTCAATCGTCAAGCATATCATCGAGGCCCACGGTGAAAAAATCTATGTCGAAAGTGAAGAGGATGTTGGTTCAGAATTCTCATTTACCTTGGAAAAAGCAGAAAAGAGCGATTCATAGTCAAGATTCACGGCAAAATCAGCCAACCCCTTGAAATGGGTTATTGATTCGAGTTGTGCGATTGAAAAGTCTTCTTGCGAGCTGTACGGAACCAACCCTTGTTTTTGAAGACGTCTTGCCAAATATTCTTGCTCATATTGCCCAGGGGTAGGGATAAAAAATGCCTTTTTCTCTAATTTGGCGAGATCCATTACCGTCGTATAGCCCGAACGAGAGAGTACAAGGTCGCTCTGATTGATGGCCTTTTCAAGTTCTTTCGACTGCATAAAGTTGACCACTGTTAAATTTCCATTGGTTTTGGGTATTTTCTTTCTCGCTTGTTCATCTTCGATTTTTCCCCTGACAAAAAGTACGTTGCCGTCATAGTCTTGTAGGTCTGTCAAAAGTTTTTCCTCCAAAAGCGTACGCTGCGGTTCGGGGCCTGAAAGCAGCACCAAAAGATCGTACAAAGATGGAATATCCTCCTTGTTGAAACGACTCAGGGGTCCGATGTACTTGATATGGCCCGCGGTTTTCTTCAAATGTCCCAATACCCCTGTCAGATTGGGTTCATCTTGAACATCGGGCACCCAACAGACATCGAATTTTTGAATGATCTTTTGATGTACCCTTGAACTGAACCATGTGGTATTGCCAGACAGAACATTCAATTGGTGGGTAATGAAAATGCAGGGTACTTTTTTGTAAAAGGCCCCAAGTCGATTATCAGATATGACAACATCGATGTAGCGTTCTTTCACCAGTTTTTTGACTTTCTTTTTTTCTTTGGAAATGGCTTTCAAGACCTTTGGAGAATCCCATATCATCTTGATTTTGAAGTTTTTGCCCTTTTCGGCATATTTTATTTTGTAAGAGGGCAGTTCAAATGACGGTATATCGGGAAACTCCTTTCTCAACAACTCTAAAGCGACCCCGTCAGAAGCGATAAAGGGGCTGTGCCCATGTGCTATCAGGGCATTGATAATGGGTATGCATCTTGTGGCATGGCCGAGGCCCCAATTCAAAGGGGCCACAAGTACTCGTTTCGGCTTAAACATAATTTGCAAAGAAACGACATCAGAGTTGCCTTTAGATTTCTTTAGCTTTGCCAAAACATTAATTTTTGGTGTGGGAAGCAAGAACAAGCTCAAGCGTTTTTCAGAGAACGAAACATTTTCAAATGTGATTCAGCCCAGTAGGGACGAGGTTTTTAAGGGATTTTCCCTAAAAGGGAAATGGGCATCGCACTTTAAAAATGAGAATCCAATAGTACTTGAATTGGGCTGTGGGAAGGGTGAGTATACAGTGGGCCTGGCAAAACAAAATCTTGACAAGAACCATATTGGCGTTGACATCAAGGGGGCGCGGCTTTGGCGTGGGGCAAAGACGGCTTTGGCCGAAAACCTAGGGAATGTGGCATTTTTGCGAACCCAGATTGAACTGATCGATTTGATGTTCGCCAAAGGCGAGGTCTCTGAGATTTGGATAACCTTTCCCGATCCCCAAATCAAGTACAAACGTACCAAGCACCGCTTGACCAATCTACAATTTCTTGAAAAATACAGGCATATTTTGAAGCCGGACGGCCTTATACACCTGAAGACCGACAGTGAATATTTGCACGGCTATACCTTGGGACTTTTGCAAGGCATTGGAGCACAGGTGCTGTATGCCAACCATGATGTCTATCGAAACGAGGGAAGCCCGAAAGAGGTACTTGAAATACAAACCTTTTATGAAAATCAGTATCTTGAAAAAGGAAAACCAATCACTTATATCCAATTTAGGATCAACTGACCAATGACCCATTTATTGATTCTTTTTTTTGCCACCTATTCGGCAGCTTTCATGGCCACCGTGCCCCCGGGTCTTCTCAATATGAATGCTGCGAAGGCCAGTGTTGAAAAAGGCAGGTTGAACGGCATTATTTTTAGTCTTGGGGTGTCGACCATGATCATGATGCAGGCCTATATCGCAGTGTATATTTCAAAGTTTTTATACAACAATCCGCAAGTGATCGATATACTGTTGAAAGCAGCGATCGCGGTATTTGCCTTTTTTGCCATCTATTTTTTTGCCATGGCCAAACAAAAGAGAAAACGCAAGTTTAAAACGGTCAACCTGAGCAAGAAGAACAGTTTTTTCAAGGGCATGCTCTTGGCGGCACTCAATCTGTTGACCATACCCTACTATAGCAGTCTCAATGCTATGTGGAACGAGGCGGGATGGATTAAGTTCGAGGCCCAAGACATCGCCACGTTTGTCTTTGCCGCTGCCTGTGGCACATTCTCGGTGCTGTATCTGTACGTATTCTATTTTAATAAGCTTGAAGCGAAGACCAATACCTTTTCAAAGAACTCAAACTATATTTTGAGTGCCCTCATGTTGGTGCTATTGATGATTACGTTAATTCGAATATTCTATAACTGATATGGACGAAAAAAACTTCTTTGACAAAGTATATGAAGTGGCCAAACAGATTCCCTATGGCCGTGTGACCTCTTACGGGGCCATCGCCAAATATCTGGGGGCGGCCCGCAGTGCCCGAATGGTCGGTTGGGCCATGAACAATTCTTTGGCAAAAGATGTGCCCGCGCATCGGGTGGTGAACCGTGTTGGGGTATTGACGGGAAAACACCATTTTGACGGTACCAATCTCATGCAACAGCTATTGGAAAATGAGGGCATTAAAGTGGTCGATAATCAGATTATCGATTTTCACGAACATTTTTGGGACCCGGCCAAAGAGCTTCTTGATGAGTTATAGTTATTTTCAAATCTGTCAACAATTCTGACAGAGCATCAGATAGGGGCTTTCTATCTTACCATCTTCATTTTCAATCCTTCCTCTTCAAAATATAAGCCCCAAGCCGTATCTTTGTAATTTAGAATCAGTTTAAAATATTGCACCCCAAAGAAGATTTATGAAGTTGCACAAGAAAGATATTCTAGAGGCCTTAAAGACCATTTCGGTGCCAGGTGAGGGGCAGAATATGGTAGAGAGCGGTGCCGTGACCAATGTTCAGGTTTTTGGCGATGAGGTAGAGGTAGATATCACCATCAAAAATCCGAGCCTTCAGGCACGAAAAAAGACAGAGGTCGAGATTTTGAAGACCATCCACAAAGAAGTGTATGAAAAGGCCAAGATCAAGATCAATCTTAAGGTTGACGCCCCATCGAAGCCAAAGGTCAATGAAATTAAGGGGAAACCGATTCCGGGCATCCAAAATATTATAGCTGTGGCTTCTGGCAAAGGGGGTGTCGGCAAATCGACGGTTACGGCCAATTTGGCGGTGAGATTGGCCAAAATGGGCCTCAAGGTCGGTCTGTTGGATGCTGATATTTATGGGCCATCGATGCCCATCATGTTTGATGTGGCCATGGAAAAACCCTTATCGGTCAATATAGACGGCAAGGCTAAGATGAGGCCTGTGGAAAACCATGGGGTAAAGATGCTTTCCATCGGCTTTTTCACCCAGCCCAATCAAGCGGTAATTTGGCGTGGGCCCATGGCGGCAAAAGCTTTGAACCAAATGATTTTTGATGCCCATTGGGGCGAGCTTGACTTTTTGTTGATCGATTTGCCACCGGGTACGGGCGACATTCATTTGAGTATCATGCAGTCGCTTCCGGTCACCGGAGCGGTAGTGGTCAGTACCCCACAAGAAGTGGCATTGGCAGATGCCCGAAAAGGAGTGGCGATGTTTCAGCAAGAGGCCATAAATGTACCGGTTTTGGGCATCGCCGAGAATATGGCATATTTTACCCCTGCTGAGCTTCCAAACAATAAATACTATATCTTTGGTCAAGAGGGGGCCAAACACCTGTCTGAAGATTTGAAGGTGCCCTTTTTAGGAGAGATTCCCTTGGTACAGAGCATCAGGGAGGCCGGGGATATCGGTAGGCCTGCGGCCTTGCAAACAGCGACGCCTATTGAAGAGGCCTTTGAAGAACTGA
>JANQOD010000002.1 GCA_028289745.1 Allomuricauda sp.
GCCAATAACAAAAAGATATGGAACAATGTTAGGGACCATTTTCCACATCCCTATTCCGAAAGAGACGCTGAAGCCTTTCTAAAATTACAGAATGAAGAAGTTCAACAAAACTTTGCCATTGAATACAATGGTCAATTCTGCGGAGTCATCGGCTTGATTCCCCAAAAAGATGTTTACGGTAAGTCTGCTGAGCTTGGCTATTGGATTGGTGAACCATTTTGGAATAGGGGCATTGCCAGTAAGGCTGTAGAACTAATCTTGAAATATGGTTTTGAAGACTTAAAATTGGCACGGATTTTTGCGAATACCTTTGAATACAATGTAGCTTCAATGAAAGTTTTAGAAAAAAATGGGTTTTATAAAGAGGGTGTCGCAAAAAAGGCCGTCTTTAAAAATGGGAGCTTTTGGGACGAGCATCGGTATGCGTTGTTAAGCTAAGCTTCTGTTTTTTGTTATTAATGCCTTGGTTCTGAACCATTTTTGCTATTAATTGAACCATTTTTTTTATTTTCAGTAGCAAAAGTTTCCTTTCTTTAAAAAACCAAGAACATTTTGAATCAAAAATGATATGCCCATTTACATGGACCGACATATCGTACCGGGAATTGAGGCCAAGCATGCGGCCCAGGCACATCGTGAAGATTTATTGATACAAGATGAATATGGCTGTCGTTGCATGACCTATTGGGTCGATGAAGATCGGGGCAGTGCCTTCTGCCTAATCGATGCCCCAAATGAAGAGGCCGTCAAGAAAATGCACGATAGGGCACATGGCTTGGTCCCTTATGAGATTGTAGAGGTGAACAGCAATGTGGTTGAAGCTTTTTTAGGACGGATCACCGATCCTGAGGGATACTATGATTCAGACAATCCCGATCTCAAGATTTTCAATGACCCTGCCTTTCGAATCATCTTGGTAGCGCGGGCAAAAGATTCGACATTGCTAAAAAATGTAATGGGAGAGAAGAAGGCAAAAAAGCTATTGACCTTGTATCATGAGATCATTCGTGATCAGGTAAATGAGAACCAGGGCCGTGAAGTAGAGCTGAAAGGAGAACGGTTTATTGCTTCTTTCGTATCGGTCGCGCAGGCCGTTGCCTGTGCGGCAGGGGTACAAAAAGCACTTCACGTGGCCGGAGAGCTGATTGACTTGAGAATGGCCCTCAACGCCGGAATGCCGGTCACAAAAGACAAGAGCATTTTTGGGGATGTCATCAGAATGGCAGAATACCTGTGTCGAACGGGCATGCCCAATCAGACGGTATTGGCCTCCATTATCAAAGAGCTTTATAAAGATGACGGCCAGCACAACATAAGTGAAAAAGCTGCCTTCGCAGCTATTTCACCGGCAAATGAGAATGTACTGCAACTGCTATTTGATGTGTTGCGGGATAACCACGCAAACCCACAGTTCAGCATTCAGGATTTCTGTAAAAAAACCGGTATGAGCAAATCAAAGCTCTATCGCCAAAGCAAGGCAATTTTAGGGCTGTCGCCCAATGAATTGTTACGGGAGTATAGATTGAAAAAATCACTTGAACTGCTCAAGACCGAGCGCAACATTGCCCAAACCACCTTTGACTGCGGTTTTGGTAGCCCTTCATACTTCACCAAATGCTTTCAAGAACGGTTCGGTATGTCTCCCTTGGCGTACCAAAAGGCCGTATAGGCCTGAACCATTTTTCTTATTTATTGGTTTGGGAGTACTATTATTCTATAGCGTATCAATTTAGTTTTGAGGAAGTTAAATCCTTAAAAATAAAATCATGAAAAAATGTAATGTATTGATGGCGTTCATTGTTGGATGTCTTTTTTTACACGGTACGGTCAATGCCCAAGAACAAGAAGTGATCTACACCAGAATGGTAAAGGCAAAAAAAGAAAAGAACACGATGAAAACGTATTTGATCGAACGTGAGATTCCCAATGCGGGGCAATTGACCGCTGAAGAACTGAAAGGTATTTCCCAAAAGTCATGTTCAGTGTTGAAAGAAATGGGAACCGGTATCGAGTGGTTGCACAGCTATGTCACCGATGATAAGGTGTACTGTGTCTACAAAGCCGAAAGCCAAGATTTGATTCGCGAACATGCCGAAAAAGGTGGCTTCCCGGTGAATTCGGTACAAGAATTATCGACGAAAATAAGTCCCGCTACCGCTAAGGAATAACCGTCAGAAAGAGGGTCATTCACTACATCAAAACCGAAGCCAAACGCCTCGGTTTTTTAATCAGGAATTTATTTTCTTAAATTGAACTGATTAACCTCAATCCATTTAATACGGATGCCTTTATTCATGGATTTTCATAAAATTGAAGATGATGCATTTACCGAAGAAGATGCGTACAAAGGGCATTTGCGGGATGTCGCCGTTCAGAACAAACATGGCCTAGTGTACAAGCGGTATTATCTTAATCTGGAACAAGGAGCCATTTTTTGTTTGATGGAGAGCCCGAATAGGAAAGCATGTGTTGAAAGTCATAAGGAGGCCCATGGTGTAGGAGCTTGCAATGTCATTGAAGTCTCAACAGAAAATGAATTTCTGCCATTCATGGGTGAGGGCCGACAAAATGAGCAAGATTTGGCATTGACACTATCAGGCGATATAGATAGTGGTTATCGAACATTAGTACTTGTTGACATAGTCGATTTTTCAAAAAATTCAGAGGCATGGAAATCCAAATTGATAGCGATTGTAAAGAAAAACAAGGGTAGTATTGTAAAATTGCCTAAGCAAAGTATCATGGCTTCCTTTATTGATGCCCATGATGCCGTTGTGTGCGCTCTTGAAATTCATATTATGCTCAAAGCTTTAGAGGGAAAACTCGAATTCAGTTTTGGTATTGCTACAGGAAAACCGGTAGATGAACATAGCAATGATTTGTTCGGGGAGACCAAAAAAGTGGTCAGGGTACTTTCTAGATTGGGGAATAACGGAAAAATCTTTATCGATTTACCCACTAAAAATACTGTAGAATTGACCAACAAAAAAGTGTCTACTGATTCTGATGTCGTAGTTTTTTTTGATGATTCAGGTTATTCCGTGCTTGAACGGTTAGATAAAATACTGGAATCAAATTTTAATGATGCCTCATTCAAAACCGAAAATTTTCGACAGGAATTTGGACTGAGTAAAACACAATTGCACAGAAAGATGCAAGCTTTAACTGGCCTCAGTCCAAACAAAATACTTACTGAGTTCCGACTGAAAAAAGCTATAAGGGCATTAAAAACTGGTGAAAAGACCGTAGCGGAAGTGGCCTACGATTGTGGTTTCAATAGCCCTACCTATTTTACTCGGGTTTTTCGTAAACGATTTGATGTACTGCCCAATGTTTTTGGTAAAGCAGCTCGATAGTCTTGGAATTTTATCAGAGAGTCAAAAAAGTTTCAACATTTGGAACAATTCTGACAGTTGCGGTTTTATTGACAGTGTAGTTTTAAGATGTAAATATTAGGATACAGCATATACTGTATTCGCTAGAACATTTTTAACTAGAGCCAAGACAAAGATGAAAAAAAGACAAATCAAAAAAACGACAATCCTATTTACAATAGCAACGGTAATTTTGGTTGGATCGAACCTAAGGTCACAAAAGGTAGTACTTGAAACAGGCAAGTTCGAGGGGCAAACACATATCGCCAAAGAGAATTTTCCTAAAGATAAGATTATCAACATGGTCAATGGTTGGGGCGGAATGACAGTTGCAATCAATGAGCTAAAAGCTGGCACTGATTTTACTCCAATCTTAAAAGGATTGAAAGACGACCTATGTCAAGTACCCCATTGGGGCTATTTGGAAAAGGGAAAAATTCGAGTCATTAATAAAGAGGGCCAAACCGAGCAAATCGTTTCGGGAGAAGTTTTTTACATGCCGCCGGGTCACACGCTCATCGTTGATGAAGATGCTATAATTATTGATTTTAGTCCTGAAAAGGAAATGATCAAACTGAATGACTTTGTTTTGGAAAAAATTTCTAAGATGCAAAGCGAAAATTAGAAAATGGAAATTGAAAAGTTGGCACAGAAAATTGATGGTCGTATTGTATTGCCGACCGATACTGAATATGATACTTTGCGAAGTATCTATAATGCAATGGTAGACAAACGGCCAAAACTATTTGTGAAGTGCAAAAACAAATATGATGTGGTACAGGCCATTCATTTTGCTAAAAATAACAGTTTGGAAATAGCTATTAAAGGGGGTGGGCACAATGGTGCAGGTTTGGCATTGGTAGAAAATGGTTTGGTAATTGACCTGAACGAAATGAAGTCCATTCAAGTTAATGTTGATAGCCTCAGGGCCGTAATTGAACCAGGAAATACCCTTGCCGATGTGGATAAAGCAACCCATGAGCATGGTCTGGCCTTACCCATTGGTGTGAATGGCTACACAGGTATTTCAGGATTGACATTGGGGGGCGGACTTGGGTTTTTAACAAGAAAGGCAGGTTTGACCATCGACCATCTGATTGAAGCTGAGGTCGTACTTGCATCAGGAGAAATTGTGACGGCCAACAAAAACACAAACCCAGATTTATTTTGGGCCTTACGAGGTGGTGGCGGAAATTTTGGAGTTGTGGTTTCATTCACGTTTAATTTGATTGCGATAAAGAATGTATTTGCTGGCCCCATGCTTTGGCCTTTGGAAAGTGCTAACAAAGTGATGAATTTTTATGACCATTTTACCAAGAATGCTTCGCAAGATCTCTATGGATTTTTTGCTTTTTTAACCGTGCCTGATGCAGAAGCATTTCCTGAATCGCTCCGAAATCAAAAAGTTTGTGGCGTTGTTTGGTGTTATACAGGATCAATGGATGAAGTCGAAAAGGTTTTTAAACCGATACGAGAATTTGGCCCGCCTATACTCGATGCGGTAACTGAAATGCCCTTGCCGGCCTTGAACAGCCTTTTTGATTGGGCTTACCCACCTGGACTTCAGTGGTATTGGAAAGGTCATTACATGAATGAGCTTACAGATGAAAGTATAAAAGAACACCTGAAATTTGCGAATGCGATGCCTACAGCTAAGTCAACAATGCACTTGTATCCTGTCGATGGTAAAGCACATGAAGTAGCTTTAGAAGATACAGCTTGGGCACATCGCGATGTGAGATGGGTTCAGGTCATTATCGGAGTATCCGAAGACCCTAAAGACAAGAAGGTGATTATAGATTGGTCGAGAAAATATTACGACGCCATGATTCCGTATAGCAGTGGAGGAGGGTATGTTAATTTTATGATGCACGAAGACCAAAATCGTGTTAAACAAAGTTACAAGGATAATTATGAGAGATTGAGAATCATTAAAAAGAAATACGATCCAGAAAACTTCTTCCACATGAATCAAAATATAGTGCCAAGTGCCTAATTTATGAAATGAAGATAGAAGTTTGCTATTTTGGAGATAGTACTATCTTCGGATTGTGAATAATGGGCAAGTTCATACCAATCTTATAAAAACCGAAGCCAAACGCCTCGGTTTTTTGTCATGTGGTATTTCGAAGGCCGGGTTTTTGGAAGAAGAGGCACCCCGTTTGGAAAAGTGGCTCAAAAATGGCATGCACGGTGAGATGCGGTATATGGAAAACCATTTTGACAAACGCCTCGATCCCACAAAACTGGTGCCAGGGGCAAAGTCGGTCATCTCTTTGTTGCTAAACTATTATCCGAAAGAAATTCAGGCACAAAACACCTTTAAGGTGTCTAAATATGCCTATGGCACCGATTATCACTTTGTGATAAAAGACAAGTTGAAAAGTTTATTGAACTTCATTCGGGAAGAAATCGGCGAAGTTCACGGTCGGGCTTTTGTCGATTCTGCCCCAGTACTTGATAAGGCATGGGCCACCAAAAGTGGATTGGGATGGATGGGCAAGCATAGCAATCTATTGACCAAAGAGATGGGGTCGTTCTATTTCATCGCCGAACTGATCGTCGATCTAGGGTTGGAATACGATACCCCGGTTACCGACCATTGCGGTACCTGTACGGCCTGCATCGACGCCTGCCCCACAGAAGCGATCGTCGAACCTTATGTGGTTGATGGCAGCAAGTGTATTTCGTACTTCACGATCGAGTTAAAAAATGAAATTCCCACGGCGTTCAAAGGCCAATTTGACGATTGGATGTTCGGTTGTGACATCTGCCAAGATGTATGCCCATGGAACCGGTTCTCAAAAGCACACGCAGAACCACTTTTTGATCCGCACCCCAAACTGCTCACTATGAGCAAAAAAGATTGGCAAGAGATCACCGAGGAGGTCTTCAAAAAAATCTTCAAAAAATCTGCGGTCAAGCGTACCAAGTTCAGTGGTTTGAAGAGAAATATCGATTTCATAAAGTAATTAACAATTTCAAACGTTTTCGTTATTGATTTTTCTGTGTTTTTGGCAATTCTTGTCAAATCATTCATTAAATATGCTATCTTGATAGGCAATACTTTTCCATCGCCATGGAAACGGTATGTAACCCAACTAACTAACTGACTCGAACATGGTAAAAATCACAAAGCCCAGATTGAGCTTCTGGCAAATCTGGAACATGAACGTCGGGTTCTTCGGAATCCAATTCAGTTTTGGCCTGCAACAGACTGCCGTAAGTCCGATTTTCTCTTTTTTGGGGGCCCACCATGATGAACTGCCATTGCTCAATTTGGCGGGACCGGTAACGGGCTTGTTGATTCAACCGATAATCGGTGCCATTTCCGATAAGACATGGTCGCCGAAATGGGGCGGGCGACGAAAGCCTTTTTTCTTGATCGGGGCCATTCTGGCGAGCTTGTGTCTTTTTGCTTTTCCTTTTAGTCCAGAATTGTGGTTTGCCGTCGGGCTATTATGGATTTTGGATGCCGGCAACAATACCGCAATGGAACCCTATAGGGCCTTTGTGGGCGATAAGCTGCCAGACAGCCAATTGACCTACGGTTATCAGATGCAGAGTTTGTTCGTCGGAGCGGGCATTACCTTGGCCAACCTATCGCTTTTTATGTTTCAACACTGGTTCAGCACACCCGAGACCGGAGGTCTTTTCGATGCTGCCAATGAGGGTGCCTCATCCATACCGACATGGGTATATTATTCATTTTTTTTAGGGGCTTTGGCCTCAATTGGTACCGTAATGTGGTCGGTTTGGAAAACTCCGGAGATTCCACCAACAGACGAAGAACTTGAAGAAATCAAAAGGCACAATAAAGATACCCCGGCACCCATCATACAGATATTGAGTGTGCTTTTGGTCATATTCTCCGTTCCGCTATTATTCGGCTATCTCACCGCCAATGTCTTTCCAGCATTATGGCACAATACCAATCTTTTGGTGGTCATCATGTTGGTTTACGCTTTCTTTTGGCTGTACTTTCTTTATCGTCTTATCAAAAGAAATACGGGCAATCGCACCATTCAAAAATTGGGAGATACACTGGATCCACTCTTGGAGGCCGCGGAGGCCATTGGGGAAATGCCCGGATTTTTATGGAAATTGGCTGCCGTATACCTGTTTCAATGGTATGCCCTTTTCGTCTATTGGCAGTTTATGCCGCCCATGCTGCGAACCAGTCTTTATGGAATATCAAACGAAGATAATGCCAGGTTTGATTCCATCATGGAGTCGTTCAGGGGAGGTGCTGAAATCAGTGCGCAAGACATGTCATTCGCCGAGCAGATACAATCACTGGCCGAACAGGCATTGGGCCACGCGGGTCTGATGAACGGAACCTATAATTTTGTGACCATGTTAGTGGCACTGGCATTGGTACCAATGGCCGCCAAAATAGGGTCAAAGTTGGTATATGTGGTCTGTCTGTTCTTGACGGGGATTGCCATGTTGAGCATGCCTTTCATTGCCAACAAATGGCTGTTGCTTGCCCCAATGATATTGTTCGGTATTGGGTGGGCCGCTATGATGGGCATACCGTATGCAATGGTCTCAAAGGTAATTCCAGAAGAACGAAGAGGGGTCTACATGGGAATTGTTAACATGATGATCGTGATCCCCATGTTGATACAAACGGTGAGTTTCGGGCCCGTGATCAAGAACTTTTTGAACAATGATGCCACCTGGGCCATAATATTCGCGGGAGTGTTCTTTATAATAGCGGGCATTCTTGCCATTCGACTAAACTTACCAAAAGATAAATTGGATACAAGTCTTGATTCTTAAGTACGGCATTTACAAAACAGGATCGTGATTTTATACTGGGGCAGGAGGTGTTTTCCAAATTTAGGAATAGTTTACCTTTGACCACAAATCGAAGCACTGCATGAGTAAGGAAAAAAGAAGACGGGAGGCTCTTGTCTATCATGCCAAACCCCAACC
>JANQOD010000026.1 GCA_028289745.1 Allomuricauda sp.
TCTGGCAAAATCATGGCCTTTCGTCCCTTGACCCTTTTAGAAAATACCGAACCCACCGAATTGGAACGATTCGGCAGAGAGCAGTTGACCCCGACGTTCAAAAAGTATGTCCCAGGCGTAGAATCGTATATCATTAAGGGCGAACGGGGCGATAACAAGGGCAATTATGTGCACCTATTGCTATTTGATAATAAGGCCACGCGTGATTTTTACTTTCCGTACGAACATTCAGGAGAAGACAATATTCCGAAAGCGGCCCTTAAACTTTGGCGGCCGGGGCAGATCATGCTCTTAGACAGCTTGCCTAAATATGTAAAATCTTTAGAGTCTATCCAAAACTATACAGATTACATTTTTCTAGAGTGAATCATGCCAAAAATCCTACTATCCCTTGATTTTGATCAAAGAAGAAATCAACAGGCCGACTTGATTCTCATTTCCCCCTTTTTAAAAGCCCTGCCCGTTCCAACAACGCTTCGATTTTTGGTTCTTGCCCCCGAAAGCGTTTATAGAGTTCCATGGGGTTTTCCGTACCTCCTTTTGAAAGTATATGCTCCCTGAACTTTTTGGCAATCTGAGGATTGAAAATTCCATTTTCCTTGAAATAAGCAAATGCATCGGCATCCAATACCTCGGCCCATTTATAGCTGTAATAGCCCGAGGAATAACCACCTTGAAAAATATGGGAAAAAGCGGTGCTCATGCAGGTTTCAGGAGTGTCAGGATAAAGTTGTGTGCCCTCAAAGGCTTTGGTTTCAAAAGCTTTTACGTCTTTGATGGGGGTTGGGTCTTGGCCATGCCACGCCATATCCAATAATCCAAAGCTGAGTTGGCGCAGTGTTTGCATCCCCTCTTGAAAAGTGGCGGATTCCTTTATTTTTTCAACCAATGCCATGGGAATCAATTCCCCCGTATCATAATGATGGGCAAACAATTTCAAGGCCTCCTTTTCGTAACACCAATTTTCCATAATTTGACTGGGCAGTTCCACAAAATCCCAATAGACCGATGTTCCGGAAAGGCTGGGATAGGTGGTATCGGCCAACATACCATGCAGCGCATGGCCAAATTCATGGAAGAGCGTGGTCACTTCATTGAAAGTCAACAAGGATGGCTTCCTTTCAGTAGATGGCGTAAAATTGCAAACATTCGAAATATGCGGCCGTATATTTTTGCCCCCTTTTCTAAACTGTGATTTAAAGGAAGTCATCCAAGCCCCGCCACGTTTTCCAGATCTTGGATGAAAATCGGCATAGAACAGGGAAACAAAGTTTTGGTCTTGGTCATAGACCTCAAAGGTTTTTACTTCTTTATGATACGTTTCAACGTCAAAAACTTCTCTAAAGGTCAATCCAAAGAGCTTTTCAGCCACTTTGAACACCCCATCGATTACATTTTCAAGCTTGAAATAAGGCTTGAGTTTCTCATCGTCTAGATCGAATAACTTTTGCTTTAACTTTTCGGAATAATACGCACCGTCCCATTTTTGTAAATCTTCAATGCCATCCAAATCGCGGGCAAATTCTTGTAATTGGGCAAATTCCCTTTCAGTGGCAGGTTTTGCTTTTTCAAGTAACTCGTTTAGAAAATCCAATACCTTCTCAGGAGTTTCGGCCATTCGTTCTTCCAAGACATAATGTGCATGGGTTCGGTAACCCAGCAATATGGCTCGTTCATGCCTCAGGTTGACAATTTTCAGAACGTTTTCTTGATTGTCAAATTCGTCGTCATGAAACCCTTTGCTTCCAAAGGCCAAGGCCAATTCTTTTCTAAGCTCGCGATTTTCGGCATACTTCATAAAAGGGATATAGCTGGGATAATCCAACGTAATCAGCCAACCTTCTTTCCCCTTTGATCTTGCCAATTGGGCCGCCATTTCCTTTGCGCTTTCCGGAAGTCCGTCCAAATCAGTTTCATCGGTAAGGTGCATTTTGAATTTATTGGTCTCCGCCAATACATTTTCCCCAAATTTTAGCTTTAACTTGGCCAGCTCAGCATCGATTTTCCGGAGCCTTTTTTTCTTTTCTGGCGGAAGATTGGCCCCGTTTCGACTGAAGCTTTTGTAGCGTTTTTCAAGTAACGTTCTTCGCTCTGGGTTCAGGTTCAGTCTTTCTTTTGATCCATGAACCGATTTGACCCTTGCAAAAAGCGCTTCATTAAGTGTTATGTCGTTGCTGAACTCAGATAGTAAGGGAGAAACTTCTTGTGCAATTTTTTGGATTTCCTCGGTGGTTTCTGCCGAATTCAGGTTAAAAAAAATGCTCGAAATTCTATCTAGTTGATAACCAGAGTAGTCTAAAGCCTCAAGGGTATTTTCAAAGCTCGGCGGTTCTATATTTTCAACGATGGCATCGATTTCTTTTCGAGCCGATTCAATTGCTACCAAAAAAGCAGGTTTAAAATGCTCGTTCTTGATTCTTGAGAATGGGGCTTGGTCAAAGGGGGTTAAAAGAGGATTGTTTGTTTTTTCAGCACTTTGGGACATTGTAATGAAGTGATTTTTATATAAGATTAAAGATTAAAGGCTTAGGGCATGATTTTAGTCTGCACAAATCATAAACATTCGATCGGACATAAATTTCACAAATTGCCACGAATTCCTTTTTTAACTGCATACTGCCCACTGCTTACTGCATACTGCCCACTGCCCACTGCATACTGCCCACTGCATACTGCCCACTGCATACTGCCCACTGTTTACTGCATACTGCCCACTGCCCACTGCATACTGCCCACTGCATACTGCCCACTGCATACTGCCCACTGCATACTGCCCACTGCTTACTGCTTACCCCCCACTGTTTTTGCTCCTTTGACAACCTTTTCCTTTAGTCCGGCTTTATAGACCTCTATTTTATCCATGACACATTTATCTGAACTTCCGATGATCTGCGCTGCCAGAATCCCGGCATTTTTGGCACCGTTAAGGGCAACTGTGGCAACCGGCACACCCCCGGGCATTTGCAGAATGGAGAGTATAGAATCCCAGCCATCTATTGAATTTGAACTTTTGACCGGAACGCCAATTACGGGAAGCGGCGATAATGAAGCGACCATACCGGGTAAATGGGCCGCACCACCCGCCCCCGCAATGATGACCACATAGCCGTTTTTATGGGCGTTCTTGCCAAAATCATATAATTTTTCAGGGGTTCGATGGGCAGAGACAATGTCTACGTCCACCGCAATGTCAAATCCTTTTAAAATATCAATGGCATCTTGCATGACCGGAAGGTCACTGGTACTGCCCATGATTACGGCTACTTTGCTCATTTGCTTACAACTTTAATTTTTTCTTTTACCTGTTGGGCGATTTCCCTTGCCCGATCAACATTCTCGTTCACGATGGTCACATGGCCCATCTTGCGGAAAGGCCTTGTCTGTTTCTTGCCATAAATATGGGGGGTGACCCCTCTTTTGGCCATGATGTCTTCGATATTTTCATAGACCACCTCACCAGTATGCCCTTCGGCCCCAACCAGATTGACCATGACCCCTGCCACTTTGCTATCGGTCTTTCCTAATGGGAGTCCCAGAATACAACGGATATGCTGCTCAAATTGGTTGGTGTAACTGGCCTCAATACTGTAATGGCCACTGTTATGGGGGCGTGGGGCCACCTCATTGACCAAAATATCATCTTCATGGGTCTGGAACATCTCTACGGCCAACAAGCCCACATGTTCGATTTTTTCAGATACCTTCAGTGCAATTTCACGGGCTTTTTTGGCAACTCCCCCGTCAATCCTTGCAGGACAAATGACATACTCTACCTGGTTGGCTTCTGGGTGAAACTCCATTTCTACCACGGGGTAGGTAATACATTTACCATCAAGACTGCGTGCAACGATGACGGCCAGTTCATTCTTGAACGGAATCATTTTCTCGGTGATACACTCCCCGGGCGGCAATCCCTCAAGATCTTCTACTTTTCGTATGATCTTCACCCCTTGGCCATCGTAGCCAAATTGGGCGCTTTTCCAAACAAAGGGAAATTTCAATACGCCGTTTTCGATACTGTCTTTTATCTCACTGGCATAGGCAAAACGTGAAAACGCTGCAGTGGGAATATCGTTGTCTATATAGAAAAGCTTCTGCTTTGCCTTGTTTTGTATAGTTCTCAGGGCCTTGGGCGGAGGATAGACCTTGGTGCCCCCATCTTCCAACTTTTCAAGGGCATCTATGTTGACATTTTCGATTTCGATGGTCAGCACATCCACTGTTTTTCCGAAGTCATGAACCGCATCAAAATCCAATAAATCCCCTAAAACAAATTCATTGCAAGCGATTTTGCAGGGAGCTTCCTTCGAAGCATCCATGACTTTGGTGAAAATGTCCCATTTTCGGGTTTCGTAGAGCAGCATTTTACCGAGTTGTCCTCCGCCTAAAATGCCCAGTTTGAAATCCGAAGAAAAATAATCCATCAATCGCGTTATTGTGAGTGGTTGCAAAAATACATCGAAATCACAACATGCGCTGAAAACCCCTTAAAAAAGAAGCGGTTAAAATGTTATCTTTGCCAACCCAATTGAATCGAGAACACGTGATAAGATTGCACGACAAACAGTTCAGGCCCTATTTAGATGAGGCGGTCATTCAAGAAGCGGTCAAAAAAATGGCCCAAGAGGTGGCACGCGACTACAAAGACGAAGTGCCCATTTTTGTGGGCGTGCTCAATGGAGCATTTATGTTCGTATCTGATTTTTTGAAAGAATACGAGCATCACTGTGAGGTTACTTTTGTGAAACTTAGTTCATACCAGGGCCTGACCTCTACGGGCATTGTAGAAACGCTGTTGGATATCTCTGAAGATATTGAAGGTCGTAGTGTTATCATTCTTGAAGACATTATTGACACGGGGCGTACTTTGCAAAAGTTGGTGCATCTTTTTTCAAACTCTAATGTAAAAGAGTTCAAGATCGCTTCTCTGTTCTATAAATCTGAAATCTACAATGGCGAGTACAATATCGATTATGTGGGCATTGAGATACCCAACAGTTTTATTGTGGGTTACGGACTCGATTACAAAGAATTGGGAAGAAACCTAAGGGAAGTATATCAACTAAACCAAAATAACATGATTAACCTAGTACTTTTCGGAAAGCCTGGAGCAGGCAAGGGAACCCAGGCAGGTTTTTTAAAGGAAAAATATAATCTGAAGCATATTTCGACCGGTGACGTGTTTCGCTACAATATGAAGAACGGTACCGAGCTGGGTAAACTGGCCCAATCGTATATCGATAAGGGCGAGTTGGTGCCCGATGAGGTGACCATTGATATGCTGAAGGCAGAAGTGGAGAAAAACAGTGATAGAGAGGGATTTATCTTTGACGGATTTCCAAGAACTGTGGCACAGGCAGAAGCGCTTGACAATTTTCTGGAATCAAAAGAAATGCAAGTAGATGCTACTATTGCGTTAGAAGCTGATGACGATATTTTGGTCGCCCGTTTGTTGGAACGCGGTAAGGAAAGTGGCCGTTCAGACGATCAAGATGAAGCTAAAATCCGCAATCGGTTTGAAGAATATAACCAAAAAACGGCTGCCTTAAAAGAATACTACGACAAGCAGGACAAGTTTCACGCCGTAAACGGTATAGGTGGTATTTCAGAGATTACCAAACGATTGCTCGCAGTAATAGATGGTGTGCTAAAAGTTCAAGGTTAGCGAAGTTCAAAGATTCGGTTGTTCACCTGTTTGTGAAGTGGTCATGAAGAAATGATGGCTGTTCTATTTCAACCGGCCCTTTACACCGATCTTGGGCGTCTAAACCCCAAATTGTAAAAACCCCATAAAATGACAGAAGGCAATTTTGTTGATTATGTCAAGGTGCACGTCGCCTCGGGAAAAGGGGGACAAGGATCTACGCACCTACGCCGCGAAAAATATGTTGACAAAGGGGGGCCTGATGGCGGTGATGGAGGCAGAGGGGGGCATGTCATTGTTCGTGGCAACAAAAATCTTTGGACACTCATCCATTACAAATTTCAGAAACATTTCAAGGCGGGTCATGGTGAACATGGCGGCAAGCAGCGCAGTACCGGTGCGAAAGGTGAAGACGCCTATCTCGAAGTGCCCTTGGGCACGGTAATACGTGATACCGCCACCAATACCATACTTTTCGAAGTTACCGATGACGGTGAGGAAAAAATTGTGTTGCAAGGCGGACTAGGGGGTCGTGGCAACTGGCATTTCAAATCTTCGACCAACCAAACCCCGCGATATGCACAACCAGGAATATCAGGCGAAGAGAAACAAATCACACTTGAACTGAAAGTCTTGGCCGATGTCGGCTTGGTGGGCTTCCCCAATGCAGGTAAATCGACCTTGTTATCTGTAATGACCTCCGCAAAGCCCAAAATTGCCGATTACGAGTTTACGACCTTGAAACCCAATCTGGGCATAGTCGAATATCGAGATTTCAGAAGTTTTGTAATGGCCGATATACCGGGTATCATTGAAGGAGCTGCTGAAGGAAAGGGATTGGGCCATTATTTCTTGCGCCATATCGAGCGAAACGCCATCTTGCTGTTTTTGATACCTGCAGACAGTAGTGATATTTCAAAAGAATACGAGATTTTGTTGGATGAGCTCAGAAGGTACAACCCTGAATTGTTGGATAAGCAGCGGCTGGTCGCCATCTCAAAAAGCGATATGCTCGATGATGAACTAATGGCCGAAATGCGCGAAGAGCTTGATAAAGAATTTGTTGATGTAACGTATCTTTTTATTTCGTCAGTGGCCCAAATGGGCATTCAAGAACTGAAAGATAAACTTTGGGTGTTGTTGAACGAATAACGGTAGAACCGCTCCATTTCCATCTAGATATTTAGTATTTTTAAGAAAAGAGCATCTTATGAAAAGGATTGTTTTCTTGTTCATTCTGATACTATTGGTCTCATGCGCCGGGGGTAGGGTGAGCTATGACTACGATAAATCGACCGATTTCTCGAATTATACCACCTATAACTATTTTGGAGATATGGAGACCGGATTGAGCGAACTTGATGAACGCCGTTTGCTCAAGGTGATGGATTCTATTTTACAGGCCAAAGGATTTCTTCTTTCAGAGGAACCTGATTTTTTGGTCAATATCATCAGTTCAGAATATCAGAGAGCTGCCAACAATGCCATTGGTGTGGGCATGGGCGGTACTGGGCGCAATGTTGGTGGAGGCGTATCTGTCGGTGTACCTATTGGCGGTACAGGTATTGAACGCGAGATTCAATTCGACTTTGTCGATTCACAAAAAAATGCACTCTTTTGGCAGGCTATCTCAGCAAGTGGCTATAGAGACAATGCTTCCCCCTTTGAACGTTATGAAAAAATAAAAGCCTTGGCTGCCAAGGTATTCTCAAAATTTCCTCCTGAACAGAAATAACAAAATCAGCTTGTCGTTGCCTGTTTACCGTTCGGTAAGTTGAAATGACCGTTGGTCATAATCTTCTTTAGGCTGCACTCTTCTTACCATACATTTGCCGTGTAAATATTTTAATCCACAAAAACTAGACAAATGATCGCATTGGTAAAATTGATTGTGAATATTTTGGTTACCATTTTTTTGTAACCTGGAGAGACCAATTAAAGCAAAAGCGAGCTTTTTAAGAATTACCGCAAGTATCTAAATCTTGAGTTGGAAAACCCGCTCAAGATGATGGCAATGACAAGGGCTAAGATTGCTGCTGCCGTTTAACCTAAAAATTTCTTCATACACCATAAACCAATGTGCTCAACTGCGAATCATTTATATTTGGCGTGATATCACCCTTGTTAAGAAGATTTCATAAATGAACCTTACAGAAAAAAGAAGAAATCTCATTTTTTGGATTTTACAGCTTTTAGGTTGGGGATTTATCAATTCTGTTTCTTTTCTTTTCTTCAAAAAATTTAGTGCCGAGTTTGTGGCATACTCAATCGCCACGGGTATTTTTATAGGCATTTTTTCAACTTCATTGTTGCGATGGTATTTGAAAAAAAATGTCTTTTTTGAAGATGTTGACCTTAAAGAATTGGCAAAAGTTGCAATGGCATTTATTTTGGCGTCTTCATTGTTTGGCACCCTCAATTTTATGTTTGGTCATTTGTACGCAAGATTTGGCCCCGAGCTGTCAGAAATTGAAAGAAACATTCTTGAAACATATGATAAATTCTGGCTTTTGGTCGTCAATTCGTTTTTTTTGATAGGTGTTTGGATGGCTTGCTATCTGGTCATCAAGTTGTTGCTTAAAATGAATATGAACAGAATTGAACGTTTAGAACTCAGCTCTAATTTGAAACAGGCCCAATTGAATACCTTGAAGGGGCAGATAAATCCGCATTTCATGTTCAACAGCTTGAACAATATTAGGGGATTGATGCTGGAGGATGTGAACAAATCGCGCGAAATGCTCACCAAGCTCTCAGAAATACTGCGTTATTCGCTGACCAAAAATGATGTCAATGCCATTGCTGTTGAGGAAGAGCTAGAAATGGTCGATAATTATATCTCTCTTTCCAAAATTCAGTTCGAAGATCGATTGGTGTTCGTTAAGGAAGTTGACAAAGAGACATTGCCCATACAGATTCCGCCGATGATCATTCAGCTCTTGATCGAAAATGCCGCTAAGCATGGTATTTCAAATTTAAAGGAAGGCGGAAAAATTATGCTTGCGATCAAAAAGACAAATGACCAATTGCACATCAGGGTTTCGAATACCGGCAAATTGAAAATGGTAAAAGATTCTACCCAGGTAGGACTGGAAAACATCAAACAAAGATTGAAATTATTGTACGGTGAAACGGCCATTTTCACCCTGATTGAAGAACATGGAGAGGTATTGGCCGATATCAAAATTCCATTGACATGAAAATCACCGCCGTTATTGTCGAAGATTCGCGCCTGGCGCGTAACGAGTTAAAAGAGTTGATCAAAGAGCACAAAGAGATTGAGCTAAAAGGTGAGGCCGAAAACGTTGATTTAGGCTTTGAACTCATACAAAAAGAGTTGCCCGATCTGTTGTTTTTAGATATCAACATGCCCGAAAAAGATGGTTTTGAACTGTTAGAGATGCTCGATGAGGTACCCATCACCATTTTTACGACCGCTTTTGATGAGTATGCCATCAAATCTTTTGAGTACAATGCATTGGATTATCTATTAAAACCCATCAATGCAAAACGTTTTGCTCAGGCCATAGACAAGGCCAGGGCAAAGTTGGAAGGCAAACAAGAAAGCAAAGCCGACACGCGCAAGCTCAGCGAATCAAGCCAAATCTTCATCAAGGACGGAGAAAAATGTTGGTTGGTCAAAATCGGTGATATTTCACATTTTGAGATTGTGGGCAATTATACCCGTGTCTATTTTGAGGATGAAAGGCCCATGCTCTACAAATCGTTGAACCAAATAGAGGAAAAACTTCCTGACGAAGCTTTTTTTAGGGTAAATCGACAGCAAATTGTAAACACCGATT
Organism: Allomuricauda sp.; assembly: GCA_028289745.1. GTDB lineage: Bacteria > Bacteroidota > Bacteroidia > Flavobacteriales > Flavobacteriaceae > Flagellimonas_A. The sequence goes on from JANQOD010000026.1 coordinate 9,448, forward strand.
TTATTACGGGTGTGGTACCATGGTTCAATGGAAAATTAAAGCTCACCATGAAGAATGGCGATGAGATAGAGGTTTCACGCCGTCAATCGTATTTGTTCAAAGACCGGATGAGTCTATAAAAAAACCCGCCGGTAGCGGGTCTTCGATTATTTTCAAAAAAGAAGTACTATCCTGCGAGTAGATCCTTATACTTGGCCTTGTAACCAAAAAGAACAAGAACGTTCAAAACAATTAGAATTAAAGAACCAGGAATCGTAGCTGGCTCCAACGTCGCATGGAACAATACGGCATTTACTGAGACACTCATTAAGATTAAGGCCATCAATGCACCATACTTGTTGAACAATAAGGCCAAACCGGCCAAAACTTCAACAATAGCCACTAAATAAATCGTTTTGGCAGCTGCAAGACCTCCCATGTAACCTAGGGCTGCTTCGCTCATGGCACTTTGGTCCATGGGTACAAAATGAAAAAATTTATCCAGCCCAAAAACCAATACGAAAAGGCCGAGAAGAATTCTTACGACCATAAAAACTTTTGAATTCATAGGTAAATAGTTGTTGATTGAACAATAAAAGTACTCA
>JANQOD010000065.1 GCA_028289745.1 Allomuricauda sp.
CCCGTCGGTTCTCAACGACAGACTCACGGATCTCATCCAAAAAATCGGCGGTCTGGTACCGTTGCAGGGCACCATTGAAACTTGAGTTGATCTTGCCCCGCACCCCGTTAATCTGCTGGCGGATGTGTCTCAATTCTGCCGAGGCATCATCCTTGATTTCCCCAAACTTATCAATGACAGTGCCGATTTCTTCGGAAATGGACTTGTTTTCCTGCAAGGCATCCGACAGTTCAAAAAGCAAGGGGTAGTATTCTTTGAACTTATTCAGGAATTTCTTGTGAACAAGCACCGTGTCACAAAGGGAAGCTATCCGCCTAAATCCTGAGACCTCCATTACCGTGTTCTCGATGTTCAATAATTGCAGCTCACCGTTTATCGAGTCAAATCCGTGATTGGGTATCCGGTTTTCATTGGTGAACGAAGAAAGGTATTCAGAGGTCTGCCCCAATACCGTCAAGAGTGCTTCCCTATCGGTAAACGGCCGTAAGGTGATGACGGTCTCTTTGCCCAGATCGGTATTGCATCGGGCCGATAACTGGACCAATACCGTTGGAAACTCAAGGTCTTGAAGGGTTTTTTGATGTATCTGCGACATTATATCTCGAAAAGATGCTGCAAAGGTAAGTATTAGGCCGCTTCGCCCATAAAAATCAACTGTACCAAAATCGCTGAGCCAATGGCAAAGCCAAAGCTCAATAAGGTACCGATAAGCACATATTCGGTCTTGTTGAAACCTTCTTCTTGCTCGCTTTTATACCGAAGAATGGATTTTGCCGCCAATAGAAAGCCCACAGCGGCGAACTGGTTGACGAAGACAAAGACCAATATCAGATAGCGTTCCGTCAGGCCGATCAAGCGCCCGGCATTCGGCAGGTCTTCCGTGTTGCCGACCTTGATATCAAAAAATCGAAAGATTTCCTTGATGAAGATATTGACGGCCTTGCCACAGAAGACAAAGGCCAATACTATGGCCAGCCATTTTTCGGAAAGGGGCATATCGATCACAACATCCATCGAAAACCAGTTTGAATGCACCGTCACGGCGATCAACAAAAAGAAAAGATGTAGGCCCTGGTCGATGAAAAAAGCGTATCTGCCCACCCATTTGCTCTGGTTCAAATAGGGTTTGAAGCCATCGACCAACCAGTGGGTCAGGGCAATGAAAAGCGAGGCAAATACAAATTGCCATTGTAGGGAGAGCACCCACGAACTCAAAAACATGATCAAGATGTGCCACTTTAAGAACTTGCTCTTAAAACCCTTTTCGTTCTTGTCTTTGGCCTGTTGATACGATTGAAAGGTGAAATCGGTCAAGATGTGCGCCAGTAGTTGCAGCAGCAATAGTTGTACAAAACTCATTTTATGGGGATTTCATTTTTTGATGGAAGTAAGTTATGGCTTTTTCGATGGCGTTCCACCCCAGACTGGTCGAATGTTGGTTGACCGACGATTGGGAAATGCCCAGTTCATCGGCGATTTCGTTCTCGCTCTTGCCCAGCAATTTGTGATAGAGAATAAGGCTCTGTTTTTCGGTGGCCTTGTTGATGGTATGGTCGAGCAGGGCCATCAAGGGCTCGAGCTCTTGGTCGAGTAGGGGGTTGCCCGATATGAAGAACAAGGTGTTTTTGATGACCACCCGTTCTTTGCCGTGGGTACTCTCTTCGCCCATTTTACGCCCTGAAAGATAAATGGCCTCACCATCGATGATGCCCCGTTCGGGATCTAAACGCTGCAAGGTGCCATACCCAATGGCGAGGCGAATGCCATAGGTCTCAAAACTCTTTAACCGTGCCTGTTTTCTTTCAGGATGCACGGTAAAGGCCTTTACCCAGCTTTTGGCCAATAGGGCCACGGTAAGGGCGTCAGCGGGCTCGGGTACCACACACTCCCAATAATCGCCCTTGACGAGCCTTGAATAGGTGTCGAATTGCATGGCCAAGGTGATGTTCAGGGCCCGTAAACGGGCTTCCAACGCCTCCTTTTGGGGGTTCGATAGGCTGGTAAACGCCACCACATCACCAGATATAACTGCATAGTTCATGGTACAAATATACAAAATATAAGTTTAAAAGCTTATAAAACACCAATATAAGTTTAAAAGCTTATATATAACGGATATAAGTCTGAAAACTTATATTTGATCAATTTTAAAATAAAGATAAAATGAAGAGCGGTTCATTTATGAGGCTTCTCAAATGAAATAAAAAGTATCATTCGATTCTGTATTGAAGCATCCAATCGTAAATGGATATGTCAAATGGATCATACGCTGAATTTTCTGTTCCCATACCCGAATTGTCATAGGTTCTTTCCCAAGAATCATGGCCTACATTTGGAAAAAGGGTCAATTTTGCTTCGAACTTGGGTCTAGGATCGTTCGCATTTAACTGGGTGACCATCTGAACCGAACCATTGTTTTCAAATGCCGGAACAATGTTATCTTCTTCGCCGTGAAAGGCCCAAATAGGCGCGTGAATAAGATTTTCTTTTGGTGTAGGTCCCCTGCCGCAAATGGGCACCAATGCTGCAGCATAACTTTCACTGCCTTTTGTACCCTCATAAAACCAGCACCCCCGCCCACCCATGCTAAGGCCTGTCAAGTATATTCTTTTGGTATTGATCCTATACTCTTCAATCAAGAATTCTATGAAACGATGAACCGTATCGGGAAGCCAATCCCCCTCTGTCTGTGGAGAAACCACCAAAAATGGAAAAGGAGGATCCCAATTACCAGATTCAATCAGTTTGGGAGGGCCGTGCTCCAGAACACGGTCAAGTTGGCCAGGGGGAAAGCCGAGACTATTGCCTTTTTGACCAGAACCGTGCAGAAACAAAAGCAAAGGATATTCATATTCATTATCATCATATCCACTGGGGATGTAGGCAAAATAACCAAGACGCCGCGCACCAGAGTCAATGGTCAAGGGATACGATCTATGCTCACCACCTTGATCGGCAGGCAGATTATGCAAGTCGCTAAATTCGGGATCAAATAGTACAGACTTCTGGACTTCCTCAATCAGTGGAAGCTCAATTTCTGGGGGAGATTCCCCATCTGATTGGGAACAAGCAACCAAAAAAAGAACCGACAAAAGCAATGGACCAACTTTCATTAGTATTTCATCGTTAGAATCTAGATTAACCATGAAGATAATCAAACGAAACCTTAAAATGGTAAAGAGGGGCTGTTAAAACGGGCTATTGGAACACTCTTCTATAAAAAAGATTTCTTCACGCCCAATCGAAATAGAAGGAAATATGGCAATACGCAAAATTTATTCAAGGCATTCAATTCTCAAATACCGCTTTGACCAGCACATCGACCCCGTACCGTACCACATCGGTGGTGGGCAGTCCGGTCACATTTTGGGTCTCTTGAATTTTGGCCTGGGCAGTAGTTTCTTCCATGCCGTAGGTGTTCAGGGCAATGCCAACGGTCTTGGCAGGTTGCAACGACCCACATACATGGGCCACGGCCTCATTGAGTGCAATAAATTCATCGAGAGGGG
>JANQOD010000068.1 GCA_028289745.1 Allomuricauda sp.
GACCCAGATCTTCATCGATGCCGAAAAATTCAAGGGAACCGCCTTTATCGAAATATTACAGAACTGTGTGATTTTCAATGACGGCTGTTTTAAAGATTATACCGATAAAACGGTACGGGAAAACAAACAGTTGTTCGTCGAACACGGAAAACCCATGGTCTTTGGCAAAGAACGTGACAAAGGGTTGATAATTAATGGATTGAAATTGGAAACGGTCACGATTGGTGAGAACGGCATTACAGAGGAAGATCTGTTGGTACATGATGCCCATGAAGAAGACCCGACCCTGCACCAAATGTTGGTCCGGTTAGAATATCCGCTGGTCACCGGCATTATCAGAAGTTTTGAAGATGTGACCCTAGAAGAACGTAAAGATGAACAAATGGCCAGGGTCAAGGCCGATTCTGAATTCACAAAAACCGACGACCTCTTCTTTTCGGGTGAGACCTATGAGGTGAAGTGATCTGTTGAGGCCCAAATAAGGTAGTAGCTTTGTTTTGAAGCCCAAGCATTTATACGGCGATGGCCTTTACCTGCTTGTCAGTAAGCATTTGATCATTCATAGGCGAAATTTCTTGAGAATTCCAAAGTACTTGAAGAGTTAAATCTATATTCCACACCGGTTGGGAATTCTTCCATATCATATTGATATGTCAAGTTTGCATCGTATAAAATGGTTCCATCAGCACCAGAAGTTACAGTAACCGTTTGTATATTATTGTCATTGAAAGGAACTATCGTTCTTAAATCTTCAAAAAGAATTGAAATATTTGAAAGACTGGAAAACCCATTGTTTTTATCATCATGCGTATATATTCTAGTCTCAAGTAAGTTTGTGTCGCTAGTAGAATAGCCCCAATGCGTTTTTGTTTCCACTATATTCCCATCTTGATAAGCAAAGGTATATAGTTTGTAGAATCGGTTTTCACCTAAACCGCCAATATCTTGAACAGAAAGTCTTATTATTTCAGAAACCTTATTATCGTCATAGTCATAAGTATAAATATCCTTGGATAATTCGCCCCAATAATACTCGCGAAACCTGACTACGGAGTCAAGTCTGTTTGAAGAATGATAAAACTCAAATCTTTCATCTATTATGGTTTCATCGGGTATTGAAAGCCTCTTAATTGAGTTGACCACATTATTTTGATAGCTAATATCATAAACGTAAATGTCATTTCGAAGTTTTGTTATTAAACCTCCTGTATAGGTGACACTTATTAGGGTATCAAGTTCAAGTGGGTCTTTCCAAAAGCTGAGTTTCTTTTGCACAGTTGCTGGTTCTATATCACTTTTGCTGCACACTATAAATAGGGGTAAAATGGTTACGATTAGAATGACTCTCATATGATTTTTTGTGCATACGAACACCGAAATATAGCGTATATCTTGAATATACAAAATATAAGCCAGTCGGCAACAAATTGTGCTTATACCCTATCTGTAACCCCCTGCTACCGGCTTACAACTGTTTGAACAGAATGGGCCGAAACGGCAATGGAAATCACTTCGGCATCACCAACGGGCCATATGTTGGTGATATTGACATCGATCAGTTCTAAATCTTTCCTGACGACCTCAAGTACAAAAGGTCTTTTGGTACGAGTTGTTTAGTTCATCAACCCCCTTGTGCAGCGTGCTTTCTTTCCTCCTCTTCTTGCTCACGGGACATATCTTCGAGGCTTCTGCCCTTGGTTTCCTTAACAAGCGACTTGACAAAGAAATAGGCCACAAAGCCAAAGAGCGCATAGACCCCATAAGAAATACCGAGTCCTAAATAATTCAACATAATGGGGAAAGTCATGGTTATCGTAAAGTTTGATCCCCATTGGGCTATTCCGCAAACAGCCAGGGCGGCTCCCCTATATTGATTTGGAAACATTTCTCCTAGCATAACCCACATTACCGGACCCCATGAGGCGGCGAAAAAGGCAATATAAGCATTGGCCGCTATCAAAGCATAGGTACCATTGTTTCCTTCTAAAATGAGGTTGTTCGCACTGTCTACGGTCGCGGTACCGAAAAGATAGGCCAATACGCCCAGCATGACGGCCTGCCCAATCGAACCGACCAACAGCAAAGGCTTTCTGCCTATCTTGTCGATCAGCACAATGGCCACCATAGTGAAAAATATATTCACACTTCCACTAATGACATTGGTAAGCAGCGCATCGGCCTCTGTAAACCCTGCGGCTTGCCAGAGTGTGGCGCCATAGTAAAAAATCACATTGATGCCCGTAAACTGTTGAAGTACGGCAATACCGATACCGACCCATACCAATCGATGTATTTTGCCGGTATATTTACTAATGATATCACTGAGTTTGGGGCGGCTATCTGCTCTTACCGTCGATTTTATATCGGCCACCTTGGCAATGGCCTGTGTGGCATTTCCGATGGAAGAAAGCACTTTGATCGCTTTTTCAGATTGGTTTGAGGCCACTAAATACCTTGGGGATTCGGGGATGAAAACCAGCACTAGTACGAATAATGATGCTGGCAGTATTTCGGCCCAGAACATCCAAGACCAAGTTTGAAAGCCCAACCAAAGCTCTTCTTCAGCACCACCTGAAAGCCCTACCAGTGAATAATTGCTCATAAATGCCATGAACAGGCCTACCACGATCATGAGTTGTTGCAATGTGGCCAACCGGCCCCTGATCTTTGAAGGGGCAATCTCGCTGATATAGAGTGGTGCCAATATACTGGCCGCGCCCACGGCGAGTCCACCCACCAATCGATAAATGACAAATTCCAATGAACCTTCAGAAATACCGGAACCCCACGCACTGATAATAAAAACCACCCCTGCGGTCAACATCATCGGTTTTCTTCCGAATCTATCGGCCAGTGTGCCGGCAAAAAAGGCACCCACAACACAGCCCAAGAGTACCGAGGCAACATTAAAGCCCGTGCCCGTGGCATCTGAATCAAAAGCGGCCTGTAAGGCATCGACGGTACCATTGATCACCCCGCTGTCAAACCCAAATAAAAAGCCACCTATCGCGGCCACAAAAGCCAAAAAGATGACCTTGGGTAAATTGTAACTGTCCATGTGCTTGGATTCTTGTTGTTGATCGCTCATTTTGTTTATGGATTAGTTGGTATTTTGTTGCCCGTATCGGGTTTTTGCTCTCAGTGAGCCATAGTTGGTCTCATTTACAGTTGTGAATATAGTGGATTATTTTTCCATTACCGAATCGTAAGGTTATACGATTGTATTCAGCCCTCCAACAAAGTCTTACTTTTCATGTTTGAGATATCGACGATATCTTCAAAATCTATTGATCGATGTTATCAAACACCTTTTTTTTAATATGCTTGATTCGTATATCCACTGAAGGCAAAGCAGGAAGTTCGGTAGACGGTCGGTCTAAATAGAAATAGGCGGTTGCGGAGACATCATCACTCCGATAAAAATTGGTTGAGACCCCTCCTGGAAACGCATCGCTCGTCACGGCAGGTGGATTTTCCATATCTAAATAGCGCTTTGCCGCATCATACCCATCCTTTTCCACATAAGACCAAACAGGTACGATTTCTGCCCCGTTTTTATTCATTTCAATAATCTTTTCCTTTGTCGAATTGCCGATTTGCTGAATGGTAACCTTACAGTCTTTGTGAAAATAAACCGGGTCATAGGTATGAAACCTATAAAACGTGTAGAGGTCGTGTTCTTTATTGGAAATGGTACTTCCCTGAATGCTGTTCGCGAATTCTCCTTGACCCCAACCCGTACCTATATAATCTTCCGTGCCAGTGCCCGCTAAAGAAGGGTACTGTGTATCTCCATCGAGAAAGATTTTTACTTCACCTTCGCCAAACCAGGTGCCTCTGTATTTTTCATTTCCGATCACGCCTATATTGGTTCCCAAGAACCTGCCACGCCCTTCCACTTTTGGTAAAATGGTATAATCAACTCCTTTGACCGTAGCGGTATCCCTATTCCAGAAAGCATGAAAATATAGAACATCATCATCAAGTTTGGGTACGTGTACCATATTTATCTTATAATAGAACATGATGAACTTTTCCGTTTCATTGACGATTTCAATCTTTGCCCCTTTTCTGAAAGGCATGGGAACACTGCAATTGAAAGAACGCCCTTCGGGCATGGAGAAAAATTCATTTTCAAAAGTAGCGGTCAGCCCCAATCCCACACCAAAAAAATCTATGAATGGAACGGAAACAGCGGGCTTTTTTTCACCATCCCAGTACATATTGATGCTTAGCTTTTGTCTGTCTTCTTTGGCCCATTGTATTGAATTTGCAGACCATATCTTCGTAATTATGCCACTTCCCTTTTGGTCAAAAATAACAAGGGTGTCCCCAGGGCCTATCATAGAAAAAGCATCTCCCTTTGCCCTTTTATTGGTCATGCCGGCTTTTCCCTTTGCCCCTGTTTTGTTCTCTGAACTGATCCAGCGGGTTTCTACCCCTTCGGGAGCCCCTTTGTAATATTCCCGAATGTCAGAAAGTTGAAATACAGGCTCTTTTTTTGATTCACTACAGCCGATTAAAAAAATGACCATAAATAACGCGAGTAGACTTTTCATAGATTTTTGTTTTTTGTTCCAATGGGTGCGCCCTTCATGCCCTCTAGAGGGTCAAACAGGCTGTCGAAAACATAGACCGCAAATTTTTTCACAATTATTGCCCACTGCCCCAATGGGCCGTCATCAATATGGCCCCCGCAGTGCCATCCATGGTCGGTTCGTTTGTCGAATAGTCACCGATGTCATCATGATAGGTCACAAAGTCATTCTGAAAGCTGGCGAATTCATCGGGTTCATCGAGTTTTAAACCTTTTAGCGATTCATAAATGGTATTGTAAACAGGGCCGTCAACAAGGCCTCCGGGCACTTCTTTTTTGGTCATGGCCCATGTACTGGTATGAACATCCAAAGGGTATTCACCCTCTTCAGGCATCTTGGTGAACATCGAGGTTCCCCAAGGGTTTCGACCAAAAAGCCAATCGCGCTGTAAGGTCATGAACTCGGTATAGGTGCCATCACCAGTCATTTTTTCATATAAGATTACTTGGGTGATAAGGCTGGTCAAAAGATTGTTGGAGCACCAAATGAAAGGTACCCCGATCTGATAGGGGTTGGTTCGGCCTCTTTTCACGTTTTCTTCGATACCGATCTTATAATAATCGGAAAGCACTTTTTTAAATTCATCGTCAACATGCTCGTACAGTGCAAAGTGACCCATATTCACAAAAGGGTAGTATTGGTAATGTGGTACCGAGTCATACTGCATCCATGAAACGGTATTGGCCTTCAGTGCATACGTTTTGGCATCATCAAGATATTCTCTATCGCCAGTGGCTTTGTAGAGTTCGGCAGCGCCCCATTCCATATCATCGGCCCATGTTTTTTCTGAATAGCGGTAGGGGGCACCGTATGAATTGCCTTGTTGATACCCTTCTTTTTCTTTTCCCAATTTGTAGAGTGATTTTGCCGTTTTTAGGCAGATTTCCGCAAAAAGGCTGTCCTTTAATTTATTTTTCCAGATGCGGTGCGCCATGGCCATGGCCGCAGCTGACCGACCGGCCAGGTTTGAGACGCCCGTGGCCTCGCTTTTGTATTTGTTGAGCCCTTGGGGGGCTCCCGTGGCAAAGTATGCTGCCCTATAGCTGTTGCTGCCCCACCCATAGTCAGAGTGGTCATTGTCGGGCATTTTCCAGCCGCGATGATCTCGATCATCGGCGATTTGATGGATCAGTTGGTCGGGTGCAGGGTGCAGCTTCAAGATCCAATCCAATCCCCATTTGGCCTCGTCGAGCACATCGGGAATGTCATTGGGTAACGGTTGGCCCAAGGCATTGGTTCGGTCAAGAAATGCATTCGGGTACAGTTCATAGGCCTTGAGCATATGTGCCGTGGCATAGCTTCCGGTGATGAGGTATTTCAATTGGTCACCGGCATCATGCCAGCCCCCACTCGCATCAACAAAGGTCGAATCGGGCATGGGGCCGTAAAAAGAGCGGCCGTCCCTTTGGTGGCATACCATATCGAAAAACGGATTGTACCCACAACGCTGCTGTCGCATGAATTCCAATAATTTTTCGCTTTTGTACATGTAGGCATTTTTAGAAATCTTGAAAGGCTGTGACCTGGCTTTTGTTTTCTTGCCCTGCAAAAAATAATGCCCTTCAAGGGAGACTTTGGTGAAATCAAGGGTGTAATAATGTTCAAAAGTACCCCACCCTTTTTGTTTTGAGCGTTTGGGCCTGATGGTAGTAATGGTTTTCTGTCCATCCGAAGAAATCAGCAGAAAGTCTTCGTTGACCTTTTCATTCGAAAAGACCAAAGCGATTTTTGTTTCTTTGGGAAGGTACCCCAACTGGTTTACCCGTATGTATGTGTTTTCAGAAATGTCATTGGCAAAAATGGAAGGTGCGATCAGCAATATCGACAAGAGAAAACGGCGCATTGAAATGGGAATTTATGATAGAATATCAGGAAATATACCATTAAAACTAGCGGTTTGCAAGAAGTTCTGTCAAAGCGACGAATTCATATCCCCTTGAAGAGAGTACTGCGATGAGTTTTGGTAAACGATGGTAAAACTTGTCTGTTCTGCTCGGGTCGGTGCCGATGTGGATGAGCAACAAAAACCCATTGAGGCCTGAAGCGTTATTGGTTTCAAATGCGACAATGCTATTGAATATCTCTTCACTGTTTCGATAGTTCGACCTATCGGGGGTGGTATAATCGGTATGTGAAAGCGTACCGTGCGTCATGTTGATGAGTCGAAGCCCTTGTTCTGTTGTCCATGCGCTGATGGTTCGGTTGTACCACTCATACGGTGGCAGGTAAAAGGGGGCCCGTTCTTTCTCGATCCCGAATCGAGCCATGGCTTTGTAATTGTTCTCCAGATCGTTCACAAATTCGGTTTTGCTGACCAAAAGGCTATCCCTATTGTTCCAGTCGCAGTACAGCAAATGCTTATCAGAGTGTGCCCCAAGGTAGTGCTTGTCTTTGATCAGGTTTTTGATGGTTTCTTCAAATGCCGCATTTCGATAGAAATTTCCCGTAAAAAAGAAGGCCCCTTTTATACCATGCCCTTTCAACGTTTCCATGATGTGGCCTCCGCCGTCTGCAAATTCGTCTCCGGTAAACACCAATGTGATTTTTTTGACGGTACTGTCGCCGCGCACCACGGCACCATGGTGGTAGGTGAAATTGTCGGCTTGTTGTACGGAGGTTTTTTGTGCATTGGCCCCATGCCATAAAAGTAGTATAGACAGGCAAAGCACAGATCGAATGCACATACAGGCAGTTTTCAATGTTTAGGGAAAGGTAGTGATTTGTAATCAAAAGGAGATATGGCCATGACAGGAGACCTATTGATTTCATTAGCTGCGAGAAAGTATGTAAATTCAGCCAATAACGACATTCTTGATGAAAAAGCCCATACTACTCCTACTTTTGACGATCATGGTATCGTGCGCAACCAATATCGAACGGGCCGAGGTTGAAAAATGGAAAGCCCAAGCTGAAAATGTCACTATCATTCGAGATGATTTTGGAGTGCCGCACATCTATGGAAAAACAGATGCCGATGCGGTGTTCGGATTGCTCTATGCGCAGTGTGAAGATGATTTTAACCGGGTGGAACAGAACTATATCTGGGCCACGGGCCGATTGGCCGAGGTCGAGGGCGAAGAGGCACTGTACAGTGACCTTCGGGCCAGACTTTTTATGACCGAAGCACAGGCAAGGGAGCATTACGAAAATAGCCCCAAGTGGCTGAAAAGACTTTGTGATGCCTTTGCAGACGGCATCAACTATTATCTGCATACCCATCCTGAGGTGAAGCCCAGATTGTTGACCCGCTTTGAACCTTGGATGCCTTTCTATTTTAGCGAAGGGAGCATAGGGGGTGATATCGAGCGGATCTCTACCCATAAGATCAAGAGCTTTTATGAGAGTGGAATGGAAATTCCGGAAATGGAAGAACCGAAACTCGACAAGAAAACCGAAATGGCAGAACCCCAAGGGTCGAACGGCATTGCCATTTCAGGAGAATTGACACGGTCGGGCAATGCGATGCTGCTGATCAATCCGCATACCTCCTTTTATTTCAGGGGAGAGGTGCACGTGGTTTCTGAGGAAGGGTTGAATGCTTACGGCGCGGTGACTTGGGGGCAGTTTTTTGTGTATCAGGGCTTCAATGAAAAAACAGGGTGGATGCACACCTCGACCTATACCGATGTGATGGATGAGTTCAAGGAAACCATCATAAGAAACGGTGATAGCCTGTTCTATGTGTACGGTGAACAACTTCGACCTGTCAAACAATCGAAGGTGATGTTAAAATATAAGACCGATGGGGGCATGAAAGAAAAGACCTTCCCCATGTACCATACCCATCACGGGCCGATTACCCATACGGTCGATGAACAATGGACGGCCTCTGCCATGATGTGGGAGCCGACCAAAGCGTTAGAGCAATCTTACATCCGCACCAAACAAGATGGCTATGGGGGTTTTCGAAATATGATGGACATCCGCACCAATTCTTCGAATAATACGGTCTATGCTGATGCCGATGGTAATATCGCTTATTTTCATGGCAATTTCATTCCGAAGCGGGATACGATTTTCGATTATACCCAGCCTGTCGATGGCAGCAATCCCCAAACCGATTGGCAGGGGCCGCATACGGTCGATGAGAATATCTTGATCAAGAACCCGCCGAACGGCTGGATCCAGAACTGTAACTCTACCCCGTACACCGCTGCCCTAGAGCATAGCCCAAAGCGTGGTGATTATCCAAAATATATGTCACGTGATCAAGAGAATTTTCGCGGGGTGCATGCCATAGCGCTCTTAAAAGACCGAAGCGGTTACACGATCGATAGCCTTATCAAACTGGCCCATGACCCATATCTGCCGGCTTTTAGGGCTTTGATTCCGGGACTGATAAGGGCCTATGATGCAAATTCGACCCCAGAATTAAAAGAGCCGATCGAAGTACTGCGGCAATGGGATTATAGAACCGGAACGGCATCAGTGGCCATGACCTTGGCACATTTTTATGGAACAAAGAGCTATCAAAAAGCGGAAAGGCCAAAGGGCCTATATGCCATGGAACTTGTGAAACATTGGGGCAGTGATTCTCCTGATCCTGAAAAGATAAAACTATTCACCGAGGTGCTCTTAGACTTAAAGAACCGCTTTGGCACATGGCAAATGAACTGGGGTGATGTAAACCGTTACCAAAGGTTGAATGAAGATATTCGACAAGCATTTGACGATCTAAAACCTAGCATCCCCATCGAGTTTGCCAGTGGACGCTGGGGTTCATTGGCTGCCTATGGGGCCAGGTACCATAACAACACCAAAAAGATTTATGGTACCCGTGGCAATAGTTTTGTTGCAGTGGTAGAGTTTGGTGACAAGGTCAAGGCCAAGACCATTTTGGCAGGGGGGCAGAGTGGTGATCCTAAGTCTCCACATTTCGATGATCAGATCGGGAGGTATGCCAATAAAGATTGGAAAGATGCCGCGTACTATAAAGAAGATGTATTGAAAAGGGCAAAGCGAATCTATCGCCCAGGGGCAAAGTGAAGTATGGATTTCGAATTTGAAATGATGAATGTAGCATTCAGAATTAGTAGTTATGGGTGGTAAGTTCGGGGTTATAGACGAAGTAAGAAGTGGGAAATACGAAATACGAATTTAAAATGCCAAACGAATAACGAAGTAGCAGTAGTAGGGGAAGTAAGCCGAAGCGAACCTGAAACCTTTGAACTTTGCAGCTATCATTCAGCCTCTTTCACGACGATCAGACTGGCCTTTGACCCTGTAGACAAGTTCCACAGGTTATTGTGTATCACATTGCCTTTGTCATCGGTGACCACGACCTGGGCAGTGTTCGGCCCAGATGTACCTTGGTTGAGGGCCTCAAAATCCAATCGATTGAACCCTTCGACCAAATCGACATTCACCCCCCTAAAAGAACCTGAAAGCAAAATATTATATTCTATTATCTCACCATTTAGATAGACTTTGACACGGTCGCCATCAACATACTCATGGTCACGGCAGACCACTCCCACAAAACTGGCCTTGGTCTTGACATCGCCGAGGTACATATCTCCGAAATGTTTGTTCGAGCCCTTTTTCTCTTTTTCGATCACTTTTGGATCAATGACCATATCGTGACCGGCCTGAACCAATTCTTGGTCGGGCAACATCTTGATATTGGGCGTATTGTCTTTTGAGAAAGTATTTTCATCAATGACAGAGGGCATGCGAAGAACGGTACCTTGATTACTTGGTTTTACGTCCAAATTGTTCTTCTCACCGACCTTCAAGGGTTTGGTAGTGGGAATATCACCCTGTGCGAACCCTATTTGGGCCGAAAGGGCAATTAGAACTATGACGATTGACTTTTTCACCTAGGTTTTGGTCGTATAATCATACTAAAATTAACAAATACCTTGCCAAGACTATGGTAAAAGGCTGTTAAAACAGTCAAATTTTCGATGAAGCATCAATTTTGGATATAATCGACCAGTTTTTCAGGCCCCTCGAGCAAAACACGCACGATTTGCAGCGTGCCATCAGGTTTGGTGGCAATGTGCCATTTAATCAGTGAGATACGTCCGTTTTCAATTTCAATTCCCGTAATGCTACGAGGATGCACACAACTGCCATCGTTGAAAAAGGGAATTTGTCCGGGTTCTGGAAAGCGGGGACGATGTGTATGCCCCGCAATGGTGATTTTCAGGTCATGGCCCAAGATCCAACGTTTGATGCGTTTTTCGATACGGATGAGCTCTTTATAGTTTTTTGCCGGACTGGTGGGATCGGCAATGCCCCAAACTTGAAGGGGTTTCCAAAGTACCCGAACCAAAAAGCGGCCTATTCGCCAGCAGACATAGTTCCACCAATCGGCCTGGTGCCCATGGGCACAGAAAATCTCTTGGCCCGTTTGGGTATGTTTCAGTAACAGAGCCTCATGGTATTGAATGTTCTCAAAAAGCTCTTTGTCTTTTCCTTCGATGGGTTCAAAGTAGTGGTAGAGATGTTTTTCGACATAGTCTTTACTGCGATAGACCATATCATGGTTGCCCCATACCATATGCAACCGATTTTCTAAATGGTATCGGCGCAAAAGCTGAAAGACATTTTTATGGGCCTCAAAAATGGACTCAAAGTGCAGATTTTCCCAAAGCTCGTCGCCATCGCCCAATTCACAATAATGGAACCCCTCTCTGTAGTAATGGTTCAGGGCATGAAAATAAATGTTTCTGTTGTTGGCAAATTCGTCAGCAAAACTATTGTCTCCCCTGTGACAGTCGCTGAAAAAAATAAACTTTGAAGTATCATCAAAAACAATGGATTTGGCATTTTTGTAGGCTCGGTTCAAGCGCGAATTTGATGACATTTTCATTTCTTTCCTTAAATATCCAAAAAAAGCTCAAAACCCTTAAAGATTCCCTTAACAAAACTTTGCCCAAACTTTTTGTAATTTTACAAGTCCAACCAAGACCAATACGGTATGGAACAGTGGTATACAGGCGAAGCACCCTTGATTCAATTGGTCAGTTTCAACAAATTGTTGCAACACTACGATGACCAATTGAAGAGCAAGGACAAGAATCTTGCCCAACGGGCGAAACAGGTGCTTGATGCACAAGCACCATACCC